>CALBMW010000106.1 GCA_937896275.1 uncultured Myxococcales bacterium | reverse complement strand
CGTCGGGGGAGCCCACCTTAGCGCAACGTCGCCCCCCCACGCACCGCCCGGGCCCCGGCGCCGGCGCGGGCGCGCTGCCCGCGGCCGTCGCTCCGCGCGACCGACCGATGTCACGGACATTCTGGTCAAGACGCCGCGTCGGCGCGCCCCCGTCGGGTGGGCGACTTCGGTCCATAGCGCGGCGCGTGCGCGTCGGCCGCGAAGAGCAGCCGGAGCACGCGAAAACGCTGCCCCGCGTAGGGAGCCAGCAGCGCCAGCATGCGCGCGTCGTCGGCCCGCGCTTCGCCGGCCAGCGCGTAGGCCACCGTGTTCGGCAGGTGGTAGTCGCCGGTCGGCACCGCGTCCGGGCGCCCCAACCCAAAGCCCAGCGACCACTCGACGGTCCAGGGACCCAGGCCGGCGATGGACTGCAGGCGGCGCGACAGCTCGGCGTGGGGCAGGTCCGACAAGCGCTCGATCGAGGCCGCCCGTCGACCCACCTCGTTGAGCGTTCGGGCCTGCCGAGCGCCGATGCCGCACGCCCGCAGGTCGAACGAGGGCAACCTGCCGAGCACCGAGGGGCGGGGGGGCAGCCGCAGGCCCGCTGGTCCGGGCGCGGGCTCGCCGTGGCGAGCGACCAGGGCCTTCCACGACGCCCGCGCGTCCACGAAGGTGACGAGCTGGCGCACCACCGTCGGCACCAGGGCGCCCACCAGGCAGCCGGTGTCGGCCAGCCGCAAGGCCGGGAAGCGGCGCTCGAGGCTGGCCACCGCGGGGTCCCGCGCGACCAGATCGCCGGGCGCGTCGTGCAGCCCCATCAGGCGATCGGCGCGCGCCACCGCCCAGGCCGCGCCCTCGCCCCAGCCCTGCGCCGACAACCAGTCGCCCTGCTCGGCGAGGCGAACCGTGAAGGGGCGCTGGTCGGGCGTCCAGGCCGCGTGCCAGACGACGCCCGGGCCCAAGCGACTCGCGGGATCACGCCCGCCGATGCCCACGAAGCGCATCGTGGTGGCCAGATCGTAGGGTTGGGGGCGCGGCCAGCGGGCCTCGGCGTGGGGCGGCTCGGCGTCCGAGGCCTCGACCGCGGCGGCGTCCTCGAGGCTCACCCGCCGGCAGCCAGCGGGTGCTCGATGCCCCGGGCCGCGACCCTCACTCGCCCGTCCGCAGCAGGCGGTTGGCGAGCGTGCGCACGAAGACGCCCACCCAGCCGTTCATGCCCAAGGCGTCCTGCAGCGTGTCGCCCCGCACGACCATCAGGACCGCGTCCGCTTCGACGTCGACGCTGGCGGTGCGGGGCGCCTGCGTGAACACGGACATCTCGCCGAAGACCTCGCCCGGGCCGAGGCGCGTCAGGATGGTACGACCCTCGGGTCGATCGCGGAAGACGACCAGGGTGCCGCTGACGATGATGAAGGCCTCGTCGCCGGCCTCGCCTTCGGTCACCACCCGCGTGCCCGCGGCCAGGTGCTGGCGCGGCAGGTGCCACGCGCCGCGAGAGAAGGCCTCGAGCCCGTCGATCATGGACTGCACGGTCTGATAGCGATCGGCCGGCTCGGCTGAGAGCGCCTTGATGGCCACCAACGCGAGACCCAGCGGCAGGCGCGGATCGCCGCAGGCCTCGTCGGGGGGTCGAACGATGCAGCGATGGGCCTGCACCATCACCCTCAGCGGCGGGCCCGGCTCGTGGGGCGGCCCGCCGGTCAGGATTTGGTAGAGAATGCCGCCCAGCGTGAACACATCGGAGCGTTCGTCGATGAGGTCGGCCTTGCCCTTGGTCTGCTCCGGCGGCATGTAGACCGGGGTCCCCACGACGCCCTCGCGGGGCACACGATCGGGGGGGGAGCTGCACCCAGTCCGAGGCGAGGAGGGGATCGGAGGGCATCGGCAGCACGTGCGCGATGCCCCAGTCCATCACGTAGACCTGCCCGAAGGGGCCGACCATTACGTTCTCGGGCTTGAGGTCGCGGTGGATGACGCCGCGGCTGTGGGCGAAGGCCACCGCCTCACAGACCTTGACCAGGATGCGCAGGAGGCGGTCGAGCGTGGACGGCTCGAGGCGGTCGGCCCCGGCGTCGGCGATGAGCGCCTCGAGCGAGCGCCCACGGACCAGCTTCATGCTGAAGAACGGGGCACCGGCTTCATCCGCGCCCACCTCGTGCACCGGGACGATGGCGGGGTGCTCGAGTTGACCGGTGAGGCGGGCCTCTTCGACGAAGGACAGGGCACGGGACGCGTCGCGCGCGAAGACCGCGTCGAGGCGCTTCACCGCGGTCCAGCGCAGCATGTTGCGATCGTAGACCTGTCGGATCGACGCCGAGCCGCCCCGGCCGATCTCGCCCTGATCGGCGTACCGGGCGCTGAGCCCCGTGGTGGTCAGCGTGAGGGCCTCGAACTCGCGGGTGTGCCGCGCCATGTCGTCGCCGGTGGGCACGACCGGCCGATCGACCATCGTGCGCGTGCCGTCGTCTTCGCCGTGCTCGTCTTTCACCGGGGCACGATGAGGCGAGGCCGCCTGCCCGCGCAAGAGGGACGAGCCGATTCGCGACGACGATCGGCGCCACCGGGCTCACCGCGCGGGCGGCACGTCGAGCGCCTCGCCCGTCATGGGCACGAACCGCACGTCGAGGGTGGGCCAGCGGCGCAAGGAGCCGTCCAACAGCTTCTCGACGACGAGCAGCCTCTGCCGCACGGTGCCCACCGGGATCACCAGGCGCCCGCCGACGGCGAGCTGCTCAAGCAGGGGCGGCGGGATCTCATGGGGCGCCGCGGCGACGATGATCACGTCGAAGGGCGCGTGCTCGGGCCAGCCGCGGAAGCCGTCGCCGCAGCGGACGGTCACGTTCATCGTGCCCAGCCGCTCCAGCCGCGCCCGCGCCTCGTCGGCCAGCGGGCAGACAATCTCGATGCTGTAGACGTGATCGACGATGCCCGCCAGCACGGCCGCCTGATAACCGGAGCCGGTACCCACGTCCAGCGCGCGCGCGCCGGGCCGCGCGCGCGCGAGTTGGGTCATCAGCGCGACGATATAGGGCTGGGAGATGGTCTGGCCACGGCCGATCGGCAGCGGCTCGTCGGCGTAGGCGTGCATGCGCACCTCGTCGGGGACGAAGCGCTCGCGCGGCACGCGCCCCATCACGTCGAGGACCCGCCGGTCGGTGATGTCGCGCCCGATCATCTGGCGCTGCACCATCAGCGATCGGGCCGCAGCGTAGTCCATGGGCGCCTCCTCTGCCATGGTCGGGAGGGTCGTCGAGAGAGCCGCCGAGAGTGCGACCAGCCCAGCGGTCCTGCGCATCGCGACCTCCTTCCGGGGGCGCTGCGCGGGGAACGCCGCCCCTGACAACCGGAGATGCTCGAGGCGCCGCCGGGTTGCGTTCCGTGGGGGTGCACCCAACCTCGGTGGGGGGGAGCCCGGCGGCGCGCTTCGGCCCGAAGACGTGCCCTGAAGAAGTGCC
>CALBMW010000105.1 GCA_937896275.1 uncultured Myxococcales bacterium | reverse complement strand
CGACGACGGTGACGCGACGACGGTGGATTCGGCGATATTAGAGCCTGAAGAGGAACGCCACCCCGGCCAACCCCGCGACGAGCGCACACGCGATGCGGGTGCCGTTGCGGACCGGCAGAACGGCGCAGAGCAGCGCCAGCAGCCCGCTGCCACCCAGGCCGAGCAGGAACACGCGCTGGCTGCCTTGCAGCGCGCCGATCGCCTGCCAGAACCACATCTTCGTCACCGGGTAGGCGAAGAGACCCAGAAGCGTCAGGCCGATGGCCAGAGCCAGAACGCGCGAGCCCGCGGCGCCCCCGGCCGCCCCGTCAGTCTCGGTGTCCATCCCCGCCGTCGGGGTCGGTCGAGGCGCGTCGGCCGTCGATGAGAGGAGCCCGGGTCGCGGCGCGGGCGACGACCGAGGTGGCTGCGAGGCTGGCGCCGGCGCACGTGCCCCGTGGCCTGCCGCCGCGGGCATGGGGGAAGGCTCGGTCGGCGCGCCGTTGCCCCCGGCGCGCGGCACACCGGTCGCAGGCTTGGACAACTCGGTGGGCTGGTGTCTGGGCTCCGTAGCCCGCGAGGGGGCCCGCATGGCGAGGATGATGTCGCGGGTACCGTCGATGCCGGTGGGCTCCGTCGGATCCGCGCTGGCCCCGAGCGCGAGGGTGGGCTCGGCCGACTCGCCACCCCCCAGATCGAGGCTGTCGAGCGACATGATGGCTGGGCCCGCGTCATCGGTCGGCGTCGGCTCAGGCTCCACGGGCGCGGCCGGCGTAGAGCCCGCAACCATGCCGAAGAGCGGCATGCCCAGCACGGTGCTGCGCGCCGACGGCTTCGGGGCGGCCGCTGGTCTGACGGGCTTCTTCAGCCCTTCGGTCAGCGGGGAAGGCGCCGAGGCCACGCGTGGTCGGGGGAGTCCCGCGAGAAGGCTGGGGACCGCCTTGGGCGGTGCTTCGAGGGTCTCGCCCTTGGCGGCGGCCGCCAGTCGAGCGAGATCTTCGGCGCCAAACTGCGTGGTCTGTGGCCCGGCGCTGCCCCCCGTCGGGGCGGGTCGGACCATCGGCATGCCGAACTGCGTTTTCTCGTGGGCTGCCTCTTCGACGAGGCGGTAGCCGCAGTGCACGCAGTGAAGCGACCCGGCGGGCGATTCCTGATTGCACCTGGGACAGCGGTCCATCGAATCCCCTCCGGGCGAGCGGCCCGTCCACGAAGGTCGACGCCGCGCGAGTCTCACACGCCAGGGGCTGGTGGTCAACTCCGGGGCGGCGACGCTTCCGCCGTTGGGGGCATGTCACTACAATGCCCTGCCCGACGCCGGAGCATAGGATGAGCACAGCCCCGCAGGAAGATGAAGTGACCTCGATCGCCGCGGCCGCGCGACAGGCCACGCAGCAGGGCGATCTTGCTGCGGCCGCCCTTGGGTGGCGGCGCCTGATTCGCGCCGAGCCCGACGCCGCGCGCTGGAGGCTGCGCCTGATCGACGTGCTGGGGCAGGCGGATGATGCGGCCGCGGCGGAGACCGAGCGGTGGGCTCTGCTCGAGGGGGCGCTGGCCTCGGGGGCCCCGCTCGCGGCGCTGCTGGCCGCCCTCGATCTGGGCCTGGAAGGCCTCGGCGCCACCTTCGAACCCTATCTGGCAGGCTCTGCGCGGTTGACGCGGGGGCTCCCGCCGCGCCCGCCCGTGCCCCCGCTCCCGGCGCGCGTGCCGCCGGACGATCCAGGGGAGCCGCTGCCGTCCTGGCCGGGCCCCGTCGCCGGACCATTGGCCCCGATGCCGCTGCTCTCGCTGCTGGACGCCTCCGCCTTGGACCTGTTGGCGCCTGCCTTGTCGCGCGTCTCGCTCGCCGCGGGCCAAGTGCTGGTCCGTGAGGGCGCTGGGGGCGACGCGCTCTTCCTCGTGGCGGACGGCGCCCTCGAGGTGGTCAAGGACGATCCCGACCGTGGCCCGGTGCTCCTCGGGCGGGTGGCGGGTGGCGGTGTGCTGGGCGAGATGGCGCTGGTGCTGGGCCGGCCACGGGCCGCCACGCTGCGAGCCGCGGGCGAGGCCGAGGTGGTGCGGATCGGACTGGACGCCCTGCGCGAGGTGGCCGCTCGGCACCCCGCCGTCGCCACCGTGCTCGAGGACTTCACCCGCCAGCGCCTGCTCGCCACCCTGGTCGACACCTCCCCGCTCTTTCGCGAGCTCAGCCCGGCCGCGCGCCACGCGTTGCTGGGCCGCTTCGAAGCACGCGAGGTGCCCGCCGGCGCCGTGCTGGTGGACCAGGGCCAGGCCAACGCCTCGTTGTGGCTGGTGGTCGACGGCGAGGTCGAGGTGCACCGTGCCGAAGGCGGCGCGGAGCCCGTCCTCGTGGCCCGCCTGGGCACCGGGGCAGTCTTTGGCGAGATCACACTGTTGACTGGGCAGCCCGCGACGGCCACCGTGCGCAGCGCGCGGGAGGGACGCCTCGACGTCCTGAGCGCCGAGGCCTTCGCGGTGCTTCGCGCCGCGTACCCCGAGATCGCCGTCCGGCTCGAGCAGCTGGGCGCCGACCGGGTGGCCGAGAACCGTTTCATTTTCGAGGACGACGCCTTTTTCGAGGACGCCGACTGATGGCTCTGCAGATCCACGACACCCTGGCGGGCGCCAAGCGGCCCTTCGAGACCCTCGAGCCCGGGAAGGTTCGCATGTACGTGTGCGGCGTGACGCCGTACGCCCCATGCCACATCGGTCACGCCCGCTGCTACGTCGCCTGGGACGTCATCTACCGCTACCTGCGGTTCAGCGGCCTCGCGGTGACCTACGTCCGCAACTTCACCGACGTGGACGACAAGATCATCAAGCGTGCGCAGGAGCGCGGCCTGGATCCGCTGGACCTCGCCAACGAGTTCATCGCCTCGTTCTACGCGGACATGGACGCGCTGGGCATCGCCCGCCCGCACCACGAGCCGCGCGTCAGCGCGTCAATCGGCGCCATCGTCGAGCTCGTGCAGCGCCTCGTGCAGCGCGACCTGGCCTACGCGGTGGACGGCGACGTGTATTACGCGGTCGAGAAGTTCGACGGCTACGGCAAGCTGAGCAAGCGCAGCCTCGACGACATGCAGGCCGGCGCCCGCGTAGAGGTCGATCCGCGCAAGCGCAACCCCATGGACTTCGCGCTTTGGAAGACCGCGAAGCCGGGCGAGCCGAGCTGGGACAGCCCGTGGGGCAAGGGCCGCCCGGGGTGGCACATCGAGTGCTCGGCGATGAGCATGGGCCTGCTCGGTGAGACCTTCGACCTGCACGGCGGAGGCCGCGACCTCGTGTTCCCGCACCACGAGAACGAGATCGCGCAGTCGGAGGGGGCGAGCGGCAAGCCCTATGCGCGCTACTGGGCGCACAACGGCTTCATCAACATCGACGCGCAGAAGATGTCGAAGTCGCTGGGCAACGTGTTCGACGTGGCAGACATCCTGCGACGCTACGAGCCGCAGGTGCTGCGCTACTTCCTGATGACGGGCTCCAACTATCGGGATCCCATCAACTTCTCGGACGGCATGCTCGACGAGGCCGCCGGTCGGGTCGCCTACTACTACGAGACGTTGCGAAAGGCCGCTGACTTCCTCGCCGAGAGCCTCGGGGCCTTCGAGGGTCCGCTTCCGGGGATTCAGACGATCGACGCCCTCGAGGCGCGGTTCCGGGAAGCCATGGACGACGACTTCGCCACGGTGCGCGCCATCGTGCCGGTCATCGAGGGCTTCAAGCTGCTCAACGAGCTCATGGTGACGCGCAAGGCCAAGAAGCGCGCGGCCGCCCAGGCCTCGGCCCGCAAGCTCATGGCGACCCTGATCAAGGTGGACGAGGTGCTCAACGTCTTCGGCGAGCCGCCGGCCGAGTACCTCGCGCGCCACCGGGCCAAGGCCGCCGAGCGGCGCGGCGTCGACACCGAGTGGGTGGCTCGGCGCATCGCCGACCGAGTGGCCGCGCGGGTCGGTCGCGATTGGGCCGAGGCCGACGCCATCCGCGACGAGCTCCTGGCGGGCGGCATCGTGTTGATGGATCACGCCGACGGCACCGACTGGTCCGTCGATGACGTGGTCGCCCTCGCCGCCGGGGGTACTCACACGGGCGAGGCCGCCACCGAATGACACGCTTCGAGCTGGTCACCGAGCACGTCCCCCGGGGCGACCAGCCCGCTGCAATCGACCAACTCACCGCCGGCCTGGAGCGTGGCGACAAGCATCAGGTGCTCCTCGGGGTCACCGGCTCGGGCAAGACCTTCACCATCGCCAACGTCATCGCGCGCACCCAGCGGCCCACCTTGGTGCTGGCCCCCAACAAGACGCTGGCGGCCCAGCTCTATGGTGAGTTCAAGGAGCTCTTCCCCAACAACGCCGTCGAGTATTTCGTCAGCTACTACGACTATTACCAGCCCGAAGCCTATGTGGCGTCCACCGACACCTACATCGAGAAGGACGCCACGATCAACGAGGAGATCGACCGCATGCGGCACGCCGCGACGCGGTCGCTGCTCGAGCGACGGGACGTCATCATCGTGGCCAGCGTGTCGTGCATCTACGGTCTGGGCAGCGCCGAGGCGTATTACGGCCAGCTCGTGAACCTCGAACAGGGCCAGCGGGTCGACCGCGACGAGATCATGGCCCGGCTGGTCGAGATCCAGTACAGCCGCAACGACTTCGACTTCCACCGCGGCACCTTCCGAGTGCGCGGCGACGTGCTCGAGGTCTTCCCTGTGCACGAGGAGTCACGCGCGGTCCGCATCGAGTTCTTCGGCGACGAGGTCGAGTCGCTCAGCGAGATCGATCCGCTGCGCGGCAAGAAGCTGACCCAACTCGACCGCGTGGCCATCTACCCCGGCAGCCACTACGTCGTCGGGCCCCGCAAGATCGAGGACGCGCTGGCGAGCATCCGTAACGAGCTGAAGGGGCGCCTGCGCGCGTTGCACGCCGCGGACCGCCTGCTCGAGGCGCAGCGTCTGGAGCAGCGCACCCTGTATGACCTCGAGTCGCTCGAGCAGATTGGCTACTGCAACGGCATCGAGAACTACTCGCGCTACCTCACCGGACGCGATCCGGGCCAGCCGCCGCCCTGCCTGCTGGACTACTTTGCCCGGGATTGGCTGCTGGTCGTCGACGAGAGTCACGTCTCGCTGCCCCAGGTCGGCGGCATGTTTCGCGGCGACCGGGCGCGCAAGACCAACCTCGTGGACTTCGGCTTCCGTCTTCCCTCCGCGTTGGACAACCGGCCGCTCACCTTCGAGGAGTTCGAGGCGATCCAGAACCAGGTCATCTACGTGTCGGCGACGCCGAGGGACTATGAGCTGACCCACGCGATGGGCGTGGTGGTCGAGCAGATCATCCGCCCCACCGGCCTGGTGGACCCCGTCGTCGAGGTGCGGCCCGCCAGCTCCCAGGTCGACGACCTGCTCGAGGAGGTGCGGGCGACGGTCGAGAAGGGCATGCGCGTGCTGGTGACCACGCTCACCAAGCGCATGGCCGAGGATCTCTCGGAGTACTACCGGGATCTCGGCGTCAAGGTGCGCTACCTCCATGCCGACATCGACACCATCGAGCGGACGGCGATCCTGCGGGACCTGCGCCTGGGCGTCTTCGACGTGCTGGTGGGCATCAACCTGCTGCGCGAGGGCCTCGATCTGCCCGAGGTGGCGCTGGTGGGCATCCTGGACGCGGACAAGGAGGGCTTCCTGCGCAACCAGACCTCGCTCATCCAGACGATCGGGCGCGCGGCGCGCAACGCAGAGGGCCGCGTCATCTTGTACGCCGACCGCATGACCGACAGCATGCAGCGGGCCCTCGACGAGACCGACCGCCGCCGCGCGGTGCAGTTGGCCCACAACGCCGAGCACGGCATCACGCCGCGCACCGTGACGAAGGCGATCACCGATCTCGAGCACGCGGCGCAGGCGCTGGCGGGCCAGGGCGATGCGTCGGCCGCCACCCTCGGCGTCGAGGATTTCCGCGATCGGGCCACCTTGGAGCGCCAGATCGCGAACGCGCGGAAGCGCATGCTGGCCGCCGCAGACGCGCTGGACTTCGAGCAGGCCGCTCGGCATCGCGACGCGCTGCACGCTCTCGAGCGCGTGCAGCTCGCCTTGGGCTGACAGGCGCCGGACCGATGCCTTTCGACCCGCGAGTTGACACCGACCGCATCCCCACCGACCCGGGCGTGTACCTCATGCGCGCCGCCGACGGCGAGATCATCTACGTCGGCAAGGCGGCCAACCTGCGCGCCCGCGTGCGCCAGTATTTCGGCGCCACCAGCGACACCCGCTTCTTCGTCGGCCTCCTCGACCGCTTCCTCGACGACATCGAGGTCATCATCACCTCGAACGAGAAGGAGGCGCTGATCCTCGAGGCTGAGCTGATCAAGCGCCACCAGCCCCGCTTCAACGTCGAGCTGAAGGACGACAAGAGCTTCCTGCACCTGCGCATCGACGACACCGTCGACTGGCCGCGCATCGACGTGGTCCGCCGCCCGCGCAAGGATGGCGCGAAGTACTTCGGCCCCTACCACTCGGCCAGCAAGATCCGCGAGACGCTGAAGCTGGTCGAGCGGCACTTCCAGCTTCGCAACTGCGACGACCTGAGCTTCAAGAATCGCTCGCGGCCCTGCCTGCAGTACCAGATCCACCGATGCCCGGCGCCGTGCGTGCTGGCGGTGGACAAGGGCGAGTACCACCAGCAGGTGCGCGAGGTGAGCCTCTTCCTGCAGGGGCGGCACGACGAGCTGTTGCGGGGCCTGAACGAGCGGATGAAGGGCGCCGCCCGCGAGATGGCCTATGAGCGCGCCGCCCACCTGCGCGATCAGATCCGCGCGGTCGAGGCCAGCCTCCAGCCCCAGCAGATGGTCCTTGGCCACGACATCGACCGGGACGTCCTGGGGATCTACCGCGAGGGCGGCCTGCTCGAGATCGCGGTCCTGCAGGTGCGCGCCGGCCGCCTGCAGGGGTCCAAGACCTTCGCCTTCGAGCAGCAGGGCACGCCCGACGCCGAGGTGCTGAGCACCTTCTGCAACCTGTTCTACAGCGGCGGAAACCCCGTGCCTGACGAGGTGCTGGTGCCCACCGTGCCCGACGCCGCCGACGCGCTGGCGGAGCGGCTGGGCGATCTGCGCGGGCGCCGCGTACACCTTCGGGTGCCCCACCGCGGCGCCGGCCGAAAGCTGCTCGACATGGCCGCCCGCAACGCCGAGCACGCCTTCTTCCAGGCCCGCCGCAGCGACGCCGTGCGCGACGCCGGCCTCGTCCACCTCAAGAAGAAGCTGCGGCTGGCCAACCTGCCGCTGCGCATCGAGTGCTACGACGTCTCACTCTTCCAGGGCGACAGCCCGGTCGCCTCGCGCGTGACCTTCGAGGGCGGCGTGCCCCACCGGGCGGGCTACCGGCACTTCAAGATTCGCGAGGTCTCGGGCACGGACGACTTCGCGATGATGCGCGAGGTGCTCCTTCGCCGGCTGAAGCGTGGCCTCGACGAGGGCGATCTGCCCGATCTCATCGTTGTCGACGGCGGCAAGGGTCAACTCGGTGTGGCGATGGCGGTGCTCGCCGATCTGGGCATCGAGGGCGTTGACGTCGTCGGGCTGGCCAAGGCGCGGGTGCTGGATCCCGGCGCCAAGGAGGGGCCGGCGGTCCACTCCTCCGAGCGCGTCTTCCTGCCCCACGTGAAGGAGCCGGTGTTCCTCAAGCCCCACACGCACGAGTACTTCGTGCTCACCCACCTGCGCGACGAGGCGCACCGCTTCGCGGTCACCTTCCATCGCAAGCTGCGCCAGTCGAAGGGCCTGCGGAGCGCCCTCGATCAGGTGCCGGGCATCGGACCAGCCCGGCGCCGCGCGATCCTGACCGCGTTCGGCAGCGTCGCGAGGCTGCGCGCCGCCTCCGAGGCCGAGATCGCCGCGGTCGACGGTGTGGGTGAGCGCCTCGCCCACGTCGTGCACGCGGCGCTGCGCGCCGAGGTCGAGGCGTGACCGCACGCGGAATGCCCGCAAGGGCGTTTTGCCACGGCGACCGGCGTACTATCATCGCTCGCGGGGGGCGCCGATGAGCCGGGACGGGCAGGACGACGACGATCAGGACGGCATGGGCATCGTGCGGCGGCGGCGCAGCCGACGGATTATGGAGACCCGTGATCCCACCAAGGCCAAGGGCGCCGCGACGGCCAACGATGCGGCCAGCGCGTGGGGTGATCACTTGGCGGCCAGCATGCAGGATGGTGACGGTCCCGCGGATCCGCCCGACTCGCCCGCGCGGACGCCCTCGACCAGGGCGC
>CALBMW010000104.1 GCA_937896275.1 uncultured Myxococcales bacterium | reverse complement strand
GTCCACTTTCGCGTCGGCGGCATGATCCGCCAGATCGAGGAGAAGGTGGTCAACCGCCTTCGCCAGGTCACGTCCGCCATTCAGCAGGACGGCGCCAACCGCGTGGACATTATCACCAGCTCCGCCCAACGCCAGGCGGCGGTGGCCTTTGCGCAGGCCACGGCCATGCGCCCCAAGGTCGTCGGCGAAGCCCTGGAAGAGATCTGCCAGGACGCCGAGGTCGCTGACCTCATGTTCGAGCTCCTCGAGGTGGAGAACCTCCTGCGCAGCGGCGCCGCTGTGACCCTGGTACCGCCCGGTGACAGGGGACAGCTGCTCACTCAATTGATCGCATCCAAGGGCTGAACGGGACTGCGGCGGCTGCCCGCGCCGACCGGTTGACATCCACTCGCGGGAATTGCGAGTCTGGGCGCTCAAATGGAGGGGTATGGAGACCACACAGTGCGCGCAGTGCGGGTGCGATTGCTCCGCGGAATCCACGTTTATGAGCGAGCGCGGACCGCTGTGCGGTTCGTGTCACGCAGATGACGAGCTCGCCGACGCGCAGAAGACGCGCTGGTTCTCGTTCCCGAACCTGCTCGCAGCCGCCTTCCTGTCCGGCGGGGTGGTCTGCTCCATTGAGATCAACGGCGTGCAGTACGGGTCGCTCGTCATGGGCCCACTGGCGCTGCTGTGCGGGCTCGGGCTGCTGTGGGTGGCGGTGTCGAACAAGCTGGAGCCGCTGTGGCTCCGCGCGGGTCGCGCCGCGGTCGTCCTGCTCGTCGCCGCCTACCACTTGATCGTCGTGATCCCGCTGCTGTGGGGTCTGCTGGTGCCCTCGAACAGCGGTTCGGCGGACACGCTCGACAGCCCAACCCCGGGTCTGGTCCAGGCGTGTGAGAACGCCGACTTCGACGCCTGCGCCAGCGTGGGTCGACTCTACCAGAAGGATGGCCTGTGGGACGGCGCGTGGCACGACAAGGATCCCCTCAAGGCGCGCGAGTTCCTCGGCAAGGCCTGCAAGGGCAGCGGAGGCGCCGAGGGCTGCAACGATCTGGGCATCCTCTTTCAAGATGGCGTGGGAGGCGCGCCGGATCCGAAGGGCGCACTCCCCCTGTTCGAACAGGCGTGCGACGGCGGCGACCGCTTTGGCTGCTACAATCTGGCGCTGGCGCTTCAGCAGGGAAACGGGGCCGCCGTGGACAAGTCCAAGGCGTTCACCTGGTGGGAACGGGCCTGTGTGAGTGAGAAGGACGCGACGTGGCGGTGGTCCGAATCGGCCACCAGCGTCACGGCGCGCGGTAAGGCCTGTGTGCGCGCCGCCGTATACCTCGACGCACCGGGCCCCGCCAACGACGACGCCAAAGCCGCGGCCCGCTACCGGCTCGCGTGTGAACTCGACCAGTTTGTCGCCTGCAACGACCTGGCTGTCATGCTTCAGAACGGGGAAGGCATCACGGCGGACCCAAAAGAGGCCGTGGCGATGTACGAGCGCGCCTGCAAAGGCGCGAACTACCGCGGCTGCTACAACCTGGCGACCATGTTCGAGGAGGGCCTGGGTGTTCCCAAGGACCCACCGCGCGTCATTGCGATCTACAGCAAGACCTGCGACGCCGGCGAGGCCAGAGCCTGTCGACTCGCAGGGAACTGGTACCTCACCAGCGGGGAAGTCTCAGAGGAACTCTACACCAAGGCGGTCCCTTTCTGGCGACGTGCGTGCGACGGGGATGACGTGACCGGCTGCTACAACCTCGGCGTCTCGACGGCCAACGGCCAGGGCGTAGAAAAGGACCCAACTGCCGCTGCCGCCGTCTATGCCAAAGCGTGCGATGGCAGCTCGTGGAACGCCTGCAACAACCTGGGCAATCTGTTTCGATCCGGCCGCGGCCTGGACAAGGACGAAGCAAAGGCCAGGGAGCTCTTTGGTCGTGCGTGCGACGCCGACCTTGCGCTTGGGTGCGACAATCTGGCCAGTATCCTCCACGAGGGTCCCAAGGCGCTTCGAGACCTGGACGGCGCCGTGACCGCCGCCGACAAGGCCTGCGAGCTCAAGCGCGAGAGCAGCTGCGCTCGCAAGAAGAAGCTGTGCCGCAAGCGGCGCAAGCACCCCAAGTGCGGCTGACGGGCCCCGGCGCCGCGCGCTCCGTTTGGCGCGCCACGACATCTCGGGCTTCTGAGCGCCGCTGGGCCATTGGTCGGCGCCGCTGACGACGACCTGCGCGATTCGAGCCCTCCGTTCTCGTCGCCCCTCCCCGCTCGACGCCAGGCGCTGGCGTAGGGGCGTTGACCGCTCGCGCCACGGCGGCGACTCGCGCGGCCCCCGGTTGTCGATGGGGTTTCAGATCGACCCACGACCTGCCGATGGATCCCAACACACCAAGCGCGAGGCCCCCCGGTGCGGCCCGGCACCAGGCGCCAGGCGACGATCCGGCGCCGTGGGTGAGTCGTACCCTCTGCGCCGGCGGAGCCCACTGACCTATCGCGAGGCCCATCGTGTCCGTGTTCAGATCACTGCTCGTCATCACCGTACTTGGCCTGTCCGCGCCGGTCCTGGCCGGGCCACTGGAAGTCTGGCCCGCACCACGGGCGGTAGTGCCCGACGACAATGGAAACCTCGCGTTTGATCTGGTCGTGGTCAACGCCTCCTCCGACGACGCAACGGACGTCGTTGTCACCGACCAGTTGGTCGAGGGCGCCGAGCTGGTCTCTGCCCAGCCGCCAGCGGTGGTGGAGGGTCAGACACTGCGCTGGTCGTTGGGGACAGTCGCGCCCGGCGGCGAAGCGCGCATTCGCTTGGTCGTGCGCGGAGGGCCCGACAGGGGCGCCCGCGTCGAGGCGCGGCTGGGTACCCCACGGGCCCGCACCGCCGAGCCCGTTCTGGTGATCGCGCCGGACGAGTTCACGGCCTTCCTCGCCCCCACACTGGACGCGGACGCCGCGGACCCCGAGGTCCTGGCCCTGGCCGCAGAGCTGCGCGGGGATCCCCTGGCAATCCACGCGTTTGTGCGCGACCAGGTGGCGTACCAACCCTATCGCGGCTCTCTGCGGGGCGCCCGCGGGACCATTTGGGCGGGCGCCGGCAACAGCCTGGACCGCGCCAGCCTGCTGGTGGCGCTGCTTCGGGCGAGCGGAGTTCCGGCCCGTTATGGCAGCGTCACTCTCGGTACCCAGGATGCCGCCGCCCTGATCGCCAGCGGTCTCCCCGCCCCCATCAACGCGCTGTCGCCGGGGCTCGACCGTGATGCGGTCCTCGAAGCGCTCACGGACCGCGATGTTTTGCGCGAGCAGACCGGCGCGGTCATCGCAGACACAATCGGTGACCTGGACCCCTCGTTCATCGCTGAGGCGCTCTACCCGGACCCGACGCAGGACGCCGGACTTCTGGCCGTTGCACGCAACCACACCGTGGTGCAGATGCGCATGGGCGACTCCTGGGTGACGCTCGAGACCCGGGACGCCGAGCCCTCCACGCCTGTTCTGACATTCGCCGAGGTGGACGATTCGCAGCGGCACAAGGTGACCATCACGGTGAGAACCCAGTCCTTCAACCCCGTGTTCGGGGTCAGCGGCCTGGATGAGGCGGACCTGGTCACTGCGACGGTCGCCACGGTCGAGCTCGCCGGCCGTCCCGTGGTTGTGCGAAACGATGTCGTCGGCGACGCCCTCGGCGGACTGGTCTTCAACACGGTCACCTGGAGCATCACACCGGAGATCGTGGTGGGCGGCCAGACGCGCGCCCGGGGCGCGGCCGCGGTGGAGGTGTACTCCGACTTTCCGGCGGGAACCCAGGTCATGACCGGCTATTTCATCGACGCGCGGGTGACGTCTCCAGACGAGGACGACTTCACCTACCGTCACACCGTGGTCGACCGCCTTGGAGAGGCGTACCGGGGGGAGGGCTTCCCCGGCGGCGGCGATGAGGAGCTCGTCGTGTTCGACGTGGACGAGGGGCCGGACCCGTCGGTGCTGCCGGGCACCGTCACGACGTTGCACGTCGCCGGCGGGTACGTGCCAGGGCGTGCCGCCGCCGCGGCGTCGAGCCGGCTTCGCGCGGCGCAGGCGCGGCTGGGGGAGCTGGCCCCGCTGCTCCTGGACAATGTCGAGCAGGAGGGCGACGAGCCGCGGACCCCCGCTGCGCTGGTGCTTCACGCCGAGGCGAGCCGCCTGGTGGAGGCGGGGAACGGGGCCCTCGCCGACTTTGTCGGCAACGACTACCTTGCGGCCAGCGACAGGTTCGGGCAGGCGTTGGCCGAGGCCGCCGGCGTGCTCTCCTTTGCCGGGAGCCCGCGCCTGGTGTTCGTCGCAAGCCGCGTTCACGAGCGCGGACCGGAGGTCGCCATCGACCTGGCGCGCACGGACCTGCGGACCATCGCGCCGGCCTCGGTGGGCAGCTTTGGAGTGTTCGCCTTTCGGACTTCGAGCAGCGCGTTGTTCTCGTCCCTGGAGGGTCTCACGCTGGAGAGCCTCGGTGGCGGTGCAAACCTCGTGGACGGCCGAACCGTGTTCCAGGCTGCGCGCGAGCAGGGCATCGCCACAGGTCCATTCACGCAGAACAACGCCCAGGATCTGCGGCGCCTGGACATTCCCCGCGACGCCCGCACCCGGATGCTGAGCGCCCTCGCGGCCGGTCGTCAGATCTACGCGCCGTTCGAGCAGGTCCTGATTGGCGGCAACCCCCGTTACGTCTGGCTGGAGTACGACCCCGGCAGCGGTCGAATCGAGACGGTGGACGCGAACGGGATGCACCCGGCGCTCCTCGAGTACACGCTGCCCCAACATGTGGCCTCCGCGAACCTCGGGTTCAATCTGGGGGCGCTGGTCGGCTTCACTTTCACGTTTGTCTCCTTCACCGGGCTACTCCAAAACCCCAAGCAGGCCGGGGCCGGGAATGCGGCGGGCGCCGCCGCCGGAGGGATCGCCGGGGCGTTGACGGGATGCTTTGCCCCAAGCCCCATCACGCCGGCCGTCCCTGGGGCCTTCCTCGCCGTTGGAGCGGCGTTTGACGATCCCAACCTTCCGGGCCTTGTCCTGGCCGGGATCTCCACCCTCATTGCGGCGGGGGCCAACATCCCCCCAAAGACCGGCTGGCCGATCTTCATCCAGGGGTTCAACGTCGGTCTCTGCGCGGGTACGCTCTCGGCCTCCGTCATCATCGCCGGAGTCCTCGCGTCCAAACTGGTCGGAGATCCTCCACTGCCCACCACCTTCCTGGCGGTGCCGCGCACCCCACTGGGGCCGCCCGTGACGGAGGCCAGCTCGTCTACACCACCACCGCGCCCATCGGGCACGTCATGGACGCCATCCGAGAGACGCTCGACCCCTGGCTCGGGGAGCCGCGCCGCAAGCGCAAGCAGATGCTCACCACCATGATCTACAGGTTCGACGCCGAGACGACCGGCTCACCGATGCGCTTGAAGATCGAGATCAACCAGCTCGAGAAGCAAAACCTCTTCGACATCGAACAGCGCGACTTCGCCGTCGACACACCCTGGTTCGACGGCGAAGCCCCCGTCCGCACCTACCGCCTCGAGGAGCTCCTCGGCACCAAGCTGCGCGCCCTCTACCAGCGAAAGAAAGGCCGCGACCTCTTCGACCTTTGGACCGTCCATCAGCAAGTCGGCTTCGACCTGGCCGAGGTCGTACGCTGCTTCCGCCACTACCTCGACGCCCAGGGCCTCACCATCTCCAAGGCCGAGTTCGCCCAGAACCTCGACGCCAAGCTCATCGACCCCGACTTCGACGCCGACGTGCCGCCACTCCTGCCCGGCGCAGCAACCTGGGACCGCGACCAGGCCGCCGACTTCATCAAAGCCGAGCTGCTCCCCCTGCTCTGATCCAGACATCGACTTTCCAAGGGACGAGGTCGTCCGTACCTCGCGCCGCGACACCAGGATCCCTGGCGGCTACCTACGCCCGGTAGGCGGCAGGCGAGGATTCATCAGCGTGCGTTGCTGTCGGCGACGACGCTTCGCGTCCTCCACGGCCAACCAGGTAATGCCGGCGGCCGGCACAACAACAAGAGCGCAGTCGCCCACCGACAGGCCATCGCCAGCCTTCGATTTGGGTTTGGCACGACGGCGGGGCTCGGTGTCGCTGGTGCCAAGTTCGCCGACAAGTTCGTCGGCAATCCGCAGTCCGTCCAGCAGCGCTTGGACAATGCCACCCGGTTCGGGAAACGGCGGCCGGCCAGCTGATAATCTTACAACCTTCGGAGGTTGCACCCGAGGTTGCGGAGGTTGCACCCACCGACGGTGGCCGTCGTGGTCGGTGTTGTGGACGGCGTTCGTCGGCGCGGACTCTGCAACCAGCGGCGAAGGGACGGGAGGAGCGGAAGTTGAGGTCGCCGTGCGCGGAGTGTGCTGAT
>CALBMW010000103.1 GCA_937896275.1 uncultured Myxococcales bacterium | reverse complement strand
CCTCGGCCAGCCACCCCCGGGCGCCCCCCCCGGCGGCTCGGGCCCACCGCCCCCCCTGCGCCCACCGCGCGGACTGGCCCCGCCTCCGGGCACCATGCCACCGTTGCCCATGCCGCCCTGACCCACGCTCTCGGGCGCGCTCGTTTCTGTCCCCGAACCTCAGACGCCTCGGGTCATGGCGCGCAGCGCCTCGGCGTCATGTTCGGGGATCGTCCTGAGAGGGACGCCGCGCGAAGCCATCCAGGCGGCGAGCTCGAAGAAGGTGCCGCGACGAATCGCCTGCGCCCAGGACGCGCCCAGGATGACCTGACCGTGGTTGACCATCTGAACGACGGTGACATCCGGGTCGAGGAGCGCCTGCTCGACGCCCTCGGCGAGCGCGAGGCTGCCGGGCATGGCCCACGGCGCGTAGGCGTGGCGGCGCACGTAAGCCGGGATCTCGGGGATGAGATCCAGGTTGAGCGGCGGATCCTGCATGCAGGCGAGCAGCGTCGCGCCCTGCGATTGGCAGTGGAGCACGGCGTTCACATCGGGCCGGCGCAGGTAGGCGCGGCGATGGATCTCAGCCTCCATGGACGGGCGCGGGCCCGCAAGGTGGGCGCCGTCCGTCAGGGCGACCACCGACAGCGCGTCGGGCGTCAGCGCGGCCAGCGGGGCGCCCGAGGCCGTGATGACCATGCGGTCGGCGTCGAGGCGCAGGCTCGCATTGCCGCAGGTCGAGCTCATCAGGCCGGCGTCCGAGGCCGCCCGACCGAAGCGGATGAGGTCGTCGTCGCATTGCTTCATGGGGTCCTCCGCGCGATGTCGTAGCGCATGGGCCGAGGGGGCGCCAGCACCGTCGAGCGCGCCGCGCCCGCGCCACCGTCGCGCCCGAACGGACGATGACCTCGCGCGGGGGACGCTCAGGAGCCTCCCCACAAAATCGCTCCGCGTCGCGCAGCACCGCTCTGCCGGCCGATGCCTGCGTTGGAAAGCCTTCGAATACCCCGGGTATTCCTGCAGCTTCCCGCCTTGGCCTCGACCGGCAGCCCGGCACTGCACTCGGTCCGGATCTTGTGGGGAGGCTCTTCGGGGCCCCAGGCTCCGCTGCTGCGGTCGGCTGGGAGACGCGCTCGGTCTCGATGGCGTCCTCGCGGTCCCGGCGAAGGCCCGGGGCCGCGGCCATCCAAGGCAGCAAGACACCGCCGGCCAGGATCATGGCGGCCACCGCGGCGGGCCAGCCCTGCCATCCTCCACCGGACCGCGGTGGCGCTGCGCCGCCCGACGCGGTCGGCGCTTCGGCGTCGCGCAGCGCCTGCTCGGCGCGCTGCAGGAAGGGCGTCAGGTCCGGGGTCTCGGCGTCGAGCGCCACCAACGCGTGCCCGACCCGTGGAGGCAGGTAGGGGTGGCCCAGCACCGTCAGGGCCTCGTCGAGCAGCGCCCGCAGGGCCAGGCGATCGGCCCGGATCGCGTCCGGCGTGGCCGCGAGCCCCACCGTCCAGCCCCCCACGCACCAGAAGCCGCCGCGCAGCGAGATGTGCGTCAGCCGCAGATCGCCGTGCCCCAGCCCGCGCTGGTGGGCGTCCTGCAGGAGCACCGCGACGGTCCAGCCCAGGGCCAGCACCGCGGGCACGTCGGCGTTCTCGGCCCACGCGAACAGCGCCGCGCCCGCAGGCCCCTGGGCGCGTCCGAAGCCGATTCGATCGGTGTCCACCGACAGCAGGAGCGGCGGCACGTGGCGCTGATCGAGGTCGCGGTACCGTCGCACCCAGGCGTGGCGAGGCCACCAAGCCGCCTCCTGAGGATCGGGCGCGGTCGAGATGGCGGGCTCGTCGGACAAGGCGCGGCTCCCTTGGGTGCGCTGCGGGATCTTCCCCACGATGCTCATCACGACACGATGCTCATCACGACACGATGCGCATATCGACGCCTCCACAGTTTCTTTCGATTCCGAGGTCGGCGTGACCCTCCCCGGACTGATCAGATCGTGGGGCGGATCGTGTGGCAGATCGCGTGGATCACGCAGATCGACTGACCACGCCCGCCGTCACCGAGTGGCCTCAGTGGTGGTGGCCCGTGGTGCCGTCGAGGCCGTGGGGGTGCCCATGCACCTGCTCGTCGGCTGTCGCCGCCCGGACCAGCACGATCTCGACGCTGAAGTGCAGGGTCTCGCCGGCCAGGGGGTGCTGGGTGTCGAGCTGAACCGTGTCGCCGACCACCGCCCGCACCCACAGGGGCACGACCTCGCCCTTGGGTCCGCGGGTGGCGAACTGCATGCCAGGCTCGAGCTGGGCCTCGCGCGGAAACGCGCCGCGCGGCACCTCCATCGGAGGCTCGTCGCGCCGCTCCCCATAGCCCTCCGCGGGGGGGATTACGGCGTCGAAGCGATCGCCCTCCGCGCGCCCGAGCATCTGCTGCTCGAGGCCCGGGACGATGTTGCCCGCGCCGTGCAAGTAGGGCAGCGGGGGCCCGCCCTCGGACTCGTCGAGCAGCTCGCCGGTCCCGCTGCGCAGGGTGTAGTGGAAAGCGACGACCATGCCCTCATCGACGGTCAGAGTGGCCATGAAACCTCCTTTGGGGTTTACCCGCGTATACCCCCGGCCCGCGCCGGGTCGCAACGCCCGTCACCTGCGCTCGAGAATTTGACGGGTGTGTGAATGTAGGTGAAGGTCGGAGTCGAAAAGGAGACGCCATGACCGACCGCCGCCTTGCTCCGCGTCGCCCGCTGGGTGACTTCGTGACCGCCGTCTATCGCGATCAGGCCCTGCTCTGCCTGGGCTGCGACATCTCCGAGGGGGGCATGTTCGTGCGCGCCACCGGGTCTGTGCAGCGACGGCTGGCCGACCATGAGGGGCCCATCGTCCTCAGCTTCACCCTGCCCGGCGACGATCGCGTCGTCTGGGCCTGCGGCACGCCCTACCGCCAGGGCGACGGCTGCGATGGGCGGGGGACGGTGCTCGCCTTCACCTACGTGCCCGATCACACCCGCGAGCGCCTGCGCGTCTGGGCCGAGGCCGCCTGACGGGTCAGCTCTGTGGCGGCGGCTTCTGCCGCTGCTTCTTCACCTCGGCCCGCTCCTTCTTCGCGGTGATGCGGCGCTGCTGCGAGCCCTTGGTGGGCCGCGTGGGACGCCTTCGCTTGGGCACCATCAGCGCCGCCGCCACCAGCTCGGCCAGGCGCGCTCGCGCGGCCTGCTTGTTCTCGAGCTGACTGCGCCCCTGCTCGCTCGACACCTGCAGCACACCGTCGGCGTTGACGCGGTTGGCCAGGCGGCGAAGCACGCGCTCGCGTTGCACCGTGTCGAGCGCCGTCGTGTCGCTCAGCCGCCAGTGCAGCGTCACCCGCGTGCTCGACGTGTTGACGTGCTGGCCGCCCGGCCCGCTCGCGCGGCTGGCGGTGAACCACATCTCCCAGCCGGGGATGACGAGGTCTTCGCGCACGGGCAGGTCGACTTCCACGGCGCGCAGGGTAGCGGATTGGCCGACGCCCCGGAATCCCGGCCGCGCGTCGCCCCCAAGCTGCCGCGGCAGCGCCGCCGCCCGTGCCCCGCGCGGCGGAAACTGCCCCCGCGAAAGATCGCGCCCGGGGCTCGGGCGTAGACAGCCACCAACCTGGGGGCCCGGCGCCCCGCAACCCACACCTCGAGCGCACCTCGCCCTCGCATCGGAAGGGAACACCCGTGATCCACCGAACGCTCGTCGCCGCCGCGACCTTGGCCGCCCTCAGCGGCTGTGGCGCCCACGACTCCTTCGTCCAGACCGATGACTTCGCGCTCGGCCGCGTCGTGGTCTACCGCAATGGCATCGCCTACTACGAGCGTCGCGCCCGCGCCGTCGACGACAAGCTCACCCTCACCGTGCCGCAGGACAAGCTCGACGACTTCCTGAAGTCCCTCACCGTCGCCGACGCGCGCACCGGGGCCACCGTGCCGGTCAGCTACCCCACCGAGGGGGCCTCGCACGGCAGCGACGTCGACATGACCATCACGCTGCCGCCCGGCACCCACGACGATCTGGTGCTGACCTACATCACCGACGCCCCCGCCTGGAAGCCGAGCTACCGCGTGGTCGTGCAGGACGGTCACGTCAAGGTGCAGGGCTGGGCCATCGTCGACAACACCTCGGGCGAGGACTGGACGCGCGTCAAGGTGGGCGTCGGCGCGAGCTCGGCGCTGTCCTTCCGCTACGACCTGCGCTCGGTGGTCCACGTGCACCGCGAGCTGCTCGGGGGCGAGCAGGCCTTCGCCCAGGCGCCGCCCTCCGGCACGGCGCTCGAGGGCGGCAAGGGCGGCGAGGTCGAGCGGACCGTGCTGGCCCTCGACGACAGCCAGATCCGGCCGCCGAGCCTCGTCAGCGAGACGCTGGAGGCAGGGGAGGAGGCGATCGCGCTCGGCGACGTGGACGGGGAGTTCGCGCCGCAGGCGTCGGCGGTGCTGCGAGGAGGGACGGGCGAGAAGTCTTCGCAGCGCCAGTCGGACAGGTTGGCGAAGCTCCCCGGGGCGGCCCGTCAGGCCCCAGCCCCTCGGCCCCAGGACGACCGCCTGCAGGGCCTGGCCCGTCACCTGCGCGGCCGCGGCGATCACGTCGTCGTCGATGGCTTCACCGCGCCGGGCGAAGCGCCGCACCTGGCCGCCGAGCGTGCCAACGTCGTGCGCAACCGCCTGATCGAGCTGGGCGTCGCGCCCGACCGCGTCGCGATCGAGGCCAAGGGCCAGGTCGAGGGCAAGCGGGCGGGCGTCGAGCTGCGCGTGGCCGAGGCGCCCTCGGAGGCCGCGCCGGCCGGACCCGACACGCCCGTGGGCGAGAGCCACTTCGAGTCGGACCGACCCATGACCATCCCCCGCGGCACCAGCGCGATGGTCGCCGTCCTCGATCAGCAGACCCCCGGTGAGGTTGTGTACCTCTACGCCCCGGACGCCGAGCGCGGTGACGCCCGATTCGCCTTCAAGGCCGTGCGCTTCCAGAACCCGACCAAGTCGACCCTCGAGTCGGGCCCGGTGACCGTCTATGGCGCGGCCCGCTTCATCGGCGAGGGCCTCACCGAGAGCATCCCGCCCGAGGCCACGGCGCTGGTGCCCTACGCGCTCGACAAGCAGGTGGTCGTCGAGCGCACCGAGCAGACCAAGGACGCCATCGCCCGCATCGAGCGCGTCGAGCGGGGCCTGCTGACCGCGGGCGTCCGGCACGTGCGCCGCACCGAGCTCGCCGTGCACAACCGCGGGCACGATCCGGCGCGCGTCTTCGTGCGCCACACCGTCCCCGGCGGCTGGACGCTGGAGCGTTCGCCCACGCTCTACGAGAAGCAGGGAGAGGCGCACCTGTTCGAGGTCATGGTG
>CALBMW010000102.1 GCA_937896275.1 uncultured Myxococcales bacterium | reverse complement strand
GGTCGGTCGGTGCGCGGTCGGTCGGTGCGCGGTCGGTCGTCGCGCGGTCGGTCGGCGCGCGCCCGCTCGCCTCGTGGTCGTTGGACGCGCGCTCTGTCCGCGCGCGGGCGATCGGCCGGCGCATCGACCGCGGGCACGAGGCCCGACGGCAAAACCTCGGTCGACGCGGCGTCCGCAGCTGCGTCGCCCTCGGGCACGTCGTCGTCGAAGGGCACGTCCCAGGGCACGAAGGGCTTGGCGAGCACGGGGAGCGGCGCGTCCTCGTCACACAGGAGCGCTTCGACCAGTTCGACGAAGAGCGCGGGTGTCGTGGCGTCGCTCACGCCGCTGACCGTCGTGGCTGGGCGCCCACCAAGCGAAGCAGCAGCGTCTCGAGCGACAGGCGCACGTTGGCCATGCGCGCCAGCGCGTCCTCGGTGCTGTTGAGCGCATCGAGCCGCGCCAAGGCTTGCCGAGGCGTCAGCTGCGCCGCTCGCGCGCGCACCCGCGCCGCCAGGTCGCGGTGTACCAGCGCCTCGTCGGGCAGGCCCTCCTGGGCGAGCAGCACGTCGCGGTACCAGGTCCGCAGCAGGTGAAAGATCAGCTCGAGGTCATCCTTCCGGCCCGCCAGCTGCTCGGCCAGATCCAGCAGCTCGGGCACCCGGCGCAGGCCCTCGGGATCATCCACCCGGTCGAGCAGGGCCTCGCGCTGAGCCAACACGTCGCTCTGGACCAGCGCCAGTCCCTTGCCCACGCTGCCCTCGGACAAGCCGGCCAGCAGCTCGGCGGCGCCCGCATCGAGGCCCGCGCGCTCGGCCAAGTGCCGCGCGACGACCTCGCGCGGCAGGGGGACGAACTGAACGCGCTGGCACCGCGACAGGATCGTGGGCAGAAGACGGTGCGCGGCGCCCGACACCAGCACGAAGTGCGTGTCCGGGCCCGGCTCCTCGAGCGTCTTGAGCAGGGCGTTGGCCGTCGGCGGGTTCATCGCCTCGGGGTCATACAGGATGATCACCCGCCGCGCGCCCTCGAAGCTCTTGAAGCTGAGCGCCCGCTGCAGCGCGCGCACCTGATCGATCTTGATGGATCGCTCGGTGCCGCCCCCCGCCTTCTCGCCGCGCTCGAGGATGTGCAGATCGGGGTGTTGGCGCGTCGCCACGCGGCGGCAGGCGGCGCACTCGCCGCACGCGTCGGCGTCGTCCCGCGGCGCGGTGCACAGCAACGCCTCCGCCATGCCGACGGCGCTCAGGCCCTTGCCCACGCCGTCGGGGCCCGCGAACAGATAGGCATGGTGCAGGCGACCGCTCGCGAGCGCGCGCCGAAGCGTGCGGAGGGGGCGGTCCTGGCCTTCGACCTGACGAAGTGGCACGGCGGGCGGCTAGAACGCGTACTGGACGTTCAGGTTGAAGACCCCGATCGCCTGCTTGTACGTGCCCGCCGAGTTGGGGTTCGCGGCCGTCGCGAAGGCGCCCTGCGGCACCAGCTTGCCGTTGTCGCCGCGGGGCCAGGCGTCCGTCGTCCGATCGAAGTAGATGACCTGGGTGTAGGTCGCGGCGATGCCGAGCGAGTCGTCGAGCATCGTGAAGCGGCCGCCGAGCCCTGCCGTGACCTTCTCGGCGTCGTAGAGCGCCGGCTCGAGCGTCTCGTCGGGCACGGCGTTCTGGTCGTAGCCGGCCCCCACGTAGAGCTCGACGGCGTCGGTGATCCAGCGGCTGTAGCCGGCGCGCACGCCGATCGTGTCCTCCCAGTTGCGCGGGATGTTCGCCAGATCGCACTGCGTGGTGCTGTCCTCGGATTGGATGCACTGCTCGTCGAAGACGCTCCAGCGCGCATAGTCGCCGAACAGCCGGTACTCGTTGAGGCCGTCGCGCCAGCGCCACCCCCAGCGCATGATGTCGGGCATCTGCTGGGTCGCGAAGGCCTTGGAGGTGATGTCGGTGCTCTGGGCCAGGATCTTCCGGGAGTCGCCCTCCAGCTTCTGCTCGCCGAACCCAGGCTGGCTCTGGTAGCTGAGGCCGACGTACATGCCGTCGATGGGCTCGTAGAGCAGGCCGGCGCCGACGGCGAGATCCCAGGTCTTCAGGTCGACCGTCGCGCGACCCTCCTTCAGGCGGTCGGCGGTGCTGGTGCCGTCGCCGCCGGTGGAGCGGTTGATGAGGTCATCGGTGCCGTCGCCGTTGCGGGCGCGCGTCGTGTAGATCTCGCTCTTGACCGCGTTGATGCCCAGGCCGAGGGACAGCCTGGCCGGCTTGATACGGTAGCCAGCGGCGGCGGTGAAGTAGAGCGACCGGATGGTGCCTTCGGTGACCCACCAGCGCTGAGAGCCGTCCTTGGCACCGGGGAAGCCGGCGACGTCGTCCTGCTCGTTCCACTTGGACTGGCCGCCGATCGGCACGTAGAAAGCGGCGCCGACGCCGAGGCCCTCGACGCCGAAGTCGGTGGCGACGCCCAGGAAGGGCGAGGCCAGCACGTTGAACAGGTCACCTTTCCCCGAGTTGGCCCTGACGCCGTCCCCGCTGGGCGTGCCGCCCTGCAGGCCGCCCGGCTGCCCGGCGCCGTCGAGCACCTGACCGACGGCCTCGGGCGGACGCTCGTAGCTGTAGGCGCGCCAGGCGAAGGTGCCGTCGATGAACAGCCGCGTGCCCGCGCCCAGCGAGAGCGCGGCCGGGTTGTAGTAGATGGCGGTCGGGTTGTCGGCGGTGGGGTGGCCGTGCTCGCCACCGAAGCGGGCCACCACCAAGCCCCCGGCCAGCGCCGGAGAGGCGAGCAGCGAGGCGGCCGTTGCCGCGGCCGTTGCCGCTGTCAGGAACGTCGAAGCGCGCTTCACGCTGTGTCCTCCCGCCGCGACCTTGCGGACTCGCTCAGTTGCCGTTTGACAGTTGGCGGGCGTCGTTGGAGACTCCGCCCACCGTCAGTCGAGGTGGAAGGCGCGTACCATGCTCCGAACTCTCCTGTCAAAGCGTTTGCTGTTCCCGGTGGGGGTCGCCCTGGGTCTCGCGGGCTGCCCGGATCCCGAGGCGAGGTACGACGAGTTCGTGAGCCGGTCTGCGACCGAGCGCGGGAAGGGCGACCCGGACTTCGGTCGCTTCGACCCCGACGCGGGCCTCGATGACGGCGGCATGGCTCAGCGGCCGGATCCCAGCGGCACCTTCCTGTTCGCGCTGGCGACGGAGCTCGATCCGGGCAAGCCCCTGCTCTTCAAGGCGGTCGTGACCGTGGACAGGAGCGCTGATCCAGACTGGACGCTCCAGCTCGAGCTGACGCCGCTGCGCTCATGGTGCGGGGCCGCGTTCTGCGCAGACGACGACGCGACGCGCCGCGAGGAGCTGCCGCCGCCCATCAACGGGGGGCCGGTGCCGTTCAACGAGGACGGCACATTCGAGATCGACTTTGGCACCATCACCGCACCGGGCGGCACCAACGCGATCAGCGGCGCAGAGATCATAGCGACGCTGAACCTCTTCGGCCGGACGCAGGGCGGCACCATCTGCGGCGCCATCTCCGGCGCGTTGTCGCAGCCCTTCGAGTTCCCGTTGATGCGCGAGAGCAACAACTTCGGCACCGTGGTGGTGCCCGAGGGCGCCGATCTCAACACGTTGAGCCCCATCGGTCGCTGCCTGTGATCGGCTGCCGGTGACCTGACCGCGCGCTCGCCCCCGCGGCGCGCCGGTCTCCCGCCCGTCGAAGCGCCCAGAGGTCATCCCATGAAGCGCGCACCGTTCCTCGCGATCGCCGCGGCCTGGGCGCTCTGCGCCTGTGGCGCGAAGCCCGAGGCAGGGCCGGCCGACGGGCCCCGCCGGGTCCTGCTGCTTCAAATCGACGGTCTGACGCCGCGGCTGCTCGAGGCCTACCTGGGTCGAGCGGCCTCGCGCGACGCGGGCCACGCGCTGCACCGCGTGTTGGGGGCGTCGGCGCCGGGGGGGGGGCGGATCGAGCTCGCCCGGTCCCTGCGGACGACGGTGCTGGCGCCGCTGCCGGCGGACGGTGACGCGACGGCGGCGGCCCTGACCCGCGACGGCGCGCTGCTGCTGTCCTCGGGGGCGCGGCATGCCGGCTTCTCGGGCACGGCGGGGGCAGACACGGCGGGGGAAGACACGGCCCGGCTGGCCAAGATCGCTGGCCCCGCGAGGCTGCGCGCGGCGCGGCTGACGGGCGTCGCGCGCGCCTTGGCCTCCGATGGCATCGAGGCGGGACCGGCGGCGCTCGCGAACTTGGACGCGTTGCTGGGCGGGACGCTGGCGAACCTGCCGCCCGACACGATCCTGGTGGTCGTGGGGGGCCACGGCGCCGTGGCGCTGGCCGACGTGACTCGAAAGCCTGCGGCCGCGTTCGCCGGCTTCCTGGAGCGGCCGGTCGACGATCTGACCGCCGCCGACGGGCTGCTGCGCGTGCGCGCCGGCGGGCTCGACGTGGCGCGGGCCCTCGATCAGCTCGACTTCACGCGCCACGTGCTGGTGCGCGAAGGCGACGCCATGCACATCTTCGACACGGCGCTGGGTCGCCTGCGACCGGTGCGCGCGGCCGATTTGCCGGCGGCCGAGCGGCTGCTGGCGTGGGCAGCGCCGGGGGACGTCGTGGCCGTGGCGCGGCGCACTCCAGCTTTCGCCTTCGGGGACGAGGGCGCAGCGGCGCGCGTTGGCGTGGGTGGCCCGACCGCGGCCGAGAGCGAGGTGCCGGTGGTCATCGCCGGGGCCGGGCTTGCCGGGCTGCGGCTCCGCGCGGGCGCCGTCCGCTCGATGGGGGACGTGGCGGGGTTGGTCGACGGGCTGCTCACGCGCGGCGTGGGCGCCCTGCCCGTCGATGGGGAGGCAGCGGCGATTCGGGTGGGCGAGGTGCTGCGCCCGGCCTCTGCCATGGACCCGGAGGCGGCGGCGGTGTGGGCGCGTGGTTCCGGGGCCGCGGCGGTGCTGCTGGCGGATCGGGTCGTGGTCGACGGCGGCCTGGTCGCGGCGCTCGGTGGGCCGGCGTGGTTCGAGGTACCCCTGGGGCCCGACGCGGAGGCGGCCACTCGGCGGGCGGCGGCCCTGGGGCGTGGGCTGGCGGCCTTCCGCGCGGCCCGCGACGAGGACGCGGCGGCCGAGTTGGACGCAGCAGCGGGCCTGACCGGCGAGGCCGAGACGTGGCGCCGGCTGCTCCGCGCGTGGACTCGGCGGCATCAGGTGAAGCCCGGTGACGTGATTGATTTTGCTGAAGATTTGTCGGGTTGGTCCGCGACGGTGGCCGCCTTCGCGCGCAGGCTGGAGCCGTCCGGCGACGCGCCGCCGCCCCCGCTGCCCGCGGGCTCCGAGCGCCCCCGGCTGCGCGCGGCCTTCGCGGCCCTGGTCGGCACCGGAGA
>CALBMW010000101.1 GCA_937896275.1 uncultured Myxococcales bacterium | reverse complement strand
TGGGCGGCGTCGGCGGCGGCGGCCCCGGCACGGCGGGCCAGCACGGCGCGGCGCTGCCGAGCCAGGGCTGCGACTGAGAGGCCCGCCCAGCGCGGGGCGATCTCAGGGCGGATCGATTCAGGGCTCAGGGCGGATCGATGCGCAGGTTGCCGATGACGGGCAGGATCTCGACCTGCCGCGCCAGACCGCCCCGCAGGAAGGCCACGTGTCCCACCGACACCGGCATCTGGTTCCAGGTCGCGTCCACCGACACCCAGCCACCCTCGCCGAGCACCTCGTTCCACGCGTGGTAGCCGAAGCGTCCCTCCCGATACACCAGGCCCACGACGATGCGCGTCGGCACCCCCACGCTCCGGGCCAACGCGGCGAACAGGGTGCTGTGCTCGTTGCAGTCACCCAGGCCCGATTGCAGCGTCTCGAGCGCGCTCGGCACGCCGGGCACGAGACGCTGTTCGACGTGCGCGTGCACCCATCGCATCAGCCGCAGGGCCGCCGTGATCGTGTCGGCGGCGTCGCCGATCGCCCCCCGCGCTGCGCCTACGATGGCGGGGTGGCGGGCCTGCACGAGGGGGGTCGCGAGGAGTGCCTCGGGCGGCCCACCACGCGCCGGCAGCGCGAGGCCCACGCCGACCGTCTCCCGCCGCACCGTCAGCAAGGCGCCGTCCCGCGACTGCCGCCGATCGACCAACTCGAAGCGCGTCAGATCGATCCCCGACAACCGGAGCGTCACCGCGTCGTCGCCCTTCAGGGTCGCGGGCAGCCAAGGCGCCGGGATCATCGTCGCCTCCACGAAGTCGGCGGCCGTCCGCCCCGCCCGGGCCTGCATGACACCCCAGCGCGCCTCCTCCTCGGTCTCCCGCACCGCCACCAGCCCCAGCCCCAGCTCCTGCCGCAGCATCTCGCCGCGTCCGTTGATCCACCCGTCGAGGGTCAGCCCACCCATCCTCTGCCGAATCCTGGTCGCGCCGACCGGGCGGTGGAGCACCTCGATGGTCTCGGGCCCCAGCACCTCGACCTCGACGGGCTGCGCCGCCTGCGTCAGCGGGTCGAAGGCCTCGTACCGGAAGCGCGCGCCCGGCTCGAGCCGCTGACGGCTCAGCACCGGGCCCAGGTTCACGCGCAGCACCGGGGGTCGCGCCAGCTCGACCTGCCGTTCGGTGACCTGCCCGCCCGTGTCCACCGCCAGCGTGACCGTGCTGCCCGCGACGGTCCCGTGCCCGCGAAGCGTCGCCGGGCCTGCCTCGACCGAGAAGCTGAACCGCTCCAGCGCCAGCCGAGCGTCGAGCGCCGCCTGCACCTTCACGTCGAGCGTGGCGTCCCCGTGCAGCGCCAGCAGCCGCATGGTGGTCCACAGATCGAAGTCGAACCCGCCCTCGGGGCGCGCGGTCTTGATCAACCGCATCAGCCCCACGCGCTCGCCGCGAAAGTAGAGCCCCATCCACTCGGTGCCGATCTGCACCTCGGTCGATGGATCGAGCAGCGCCGCGTCCTCGGCGACATGACCGCCCCTGTCGCGCCACAGCGCGCCCAGGCTCAGCCCGAACGCGAGCACGAACGCGATCCCAATCAGGTCCCACGAGCCCAGCTTCATGGCGCCATGGTAATCGCGCCGGGCCGACCTCGCCGCATCTGAACACTTGTGTCGTGGTTCGCGCTCGTGGTAGGCGGCGCAGGGTCAACACGAAGCCGGCGATGCAGATGACGCTGTTCTCGGACGACGATGGCGGGACTCAGGGTGGCGGCAGTGGCGTCGAGGTCGTGC
>CALBMW010000100.1 GCA_937896275.1 uncultured Myxococcales bacterium | reverse complement strand
CGCCACGCCCGACGGCCTCCCCGCGGGCGAGGCCCCCTGCCGCCCCTTGCCGACCGAGGCCTGCCGCGAAGGGCCCTTCGACGCGGCCGCCTGGCCCCCTGGCACGGTCTTCGTGGCGGCCGACGCGCCCCTCGGCGGCGATGGAAGCGCCGGCCGGCCGTTCGCTGCCCTCGCCGACGGCCTGCGCCTGGCGGGCCAGGATGGCAGCGTGGCCCTCGGTCCCGGTCGCTATCCCACGCCCGATCCCTGGTCTTCGTCCCGCATCGCAGGCCGCTGCGCCCGCGACGTGGTGCTCGAGGGTCGCCGGGTCGTCGAGGAGGGCACCTCGCTGGTCCTCACGGATCTCACGATCGAGGGCGGCCTGCCGGTGGCCCCGGGCGCCTCGGCTGACCTGGCGCGCGTCGCCCTCTTGGGCGTCGAGGAGCGCGCGACCCTCGTCGCGCACGGCGCGGTGGACGCGGTGAGCCTCCGCCTCAGCGGCCCCTTCGTCGGCATCGCGGTGGGCCAGGGCGGCTCGCTCCGCTGCGCCGACTGCGTGATCGATCGCGCGGGCTACGTGGGCCTGGCCCTCTCGCAGCACGCGCGCGTGACGCTGACCGACACCCTCATAACGCGCGTGAGCGCCAGCCCCGGAGACGGCGTGGGCATCTCGATCGGCGATGGCACGCTCGACGCGCAGGGTCTCGCCGTCATGCAGGTCGCCAGCAACGGCATAGACGCGGTCGCGGGGCGCGTGACCCTGCACGACGTCCGCATCGAGCGCACGGGCCTCGTGGGTCTCATCGCCTCGCGCGACGCGAGCGTCCACGCCGAAGACCTCGAGATCGTCGACACCGGCAATGTGGGCCTCCGCGCCCTGGGGGCGCCCATCACCGGCCTCCGCTGGCGTGTTCGTCGGGTGGCCGGCCCCGGCGGCCTCAACGCCCTCGAGGGCGGCCACATCGACGCCGAGCAGGTCGAGGTGATCACCGCCCCTCCGGCCGTCGTGGTCGAGGCCCAGAGCGCCGTGACGCTGCGCGGCGCCCTGCTGGTCTCCGAGGCGGCCCTCGACGTCCGGGGCGGCGCGCTGACCTTGGAGCGTGTCGCCGTGGCGGCCAGCCTCGGCGCGGGCGCGGGGAGCCAACTCACCTTCGCGGACGTCGATCTCGTCCACGGTGCGACCGTCGGCCTCGAGGCGACGGGCCCCGACACGACGGTCGATCTCACCCGTGTGACGATCCGCGGCGCGCCCCGCGGTGACGAGGGGCTGGTTGTCTCGGACGCCACCCTTCGAGCCCGCGACCTGTTCGTCAGCGTTCAACGCAACAGCGCCCTCCGGTTGACGTCGGCGGATCTCGACGTCGACGGCGTCACCGTGCGCGACCGGTTTGGCCCCGAGGAGGCCGGCGGCGTGACGCTCATCGATGTCACCGGGCGGTTGGCCCGCGTTGACGTCGCGCGGGGGACGAGCTACGGCGTCAAGGTCCTTCGCGAGCGCCTGGCGCCCGATGCCCCTCCACTCGAGCTCGACACGATTCGTGTGGCCCAGGTGGTCCGCGCGCTGCCCCACCTGGGTTCCCCGATACAGGGCGCGGCAGGTCTGTGGGTCAGCGGCGCAGAGGTCCACCTTCGCGGCTTCCGCGCGCAGACCGTCACGGGCCACGGCGTCTTGGTCTCGGACGGTGGGCAGCTCACCGCCCGAGACGTGTCACTCTTCGACACCGGCGTCGACGACGGCCCGGACTCGGCCCGCGGCGGCGTGCTCGTCGTTCGCGGAGGGCGCGTCACCCTGACCGATCTGGCGGTGGCCCGCTCCGTGGGGGCCGGCATATCCGTCGCCGACGCGTGGCTCGATCTCGAGCGCGCGTCGGTGCTGGATGTCCTCCCCATGTCATCCTCCGCCGAGCAGCCGGACGGGATCCTCGGAGCCGCACTGGTGACATCCGAGGCCGAAGCGTCCATTCGGCACGCGCTGTTCGAGCGGTCCATCCGGTGGGCGGTGACGATCTACGGCGGCCACGTGACGCTCGAGGACGCCCGCGTCGTCGGCGCGAGGGTGCAGGCCGACGCCGAGGTGCCGTTGGGCGGTGGGCTGAGCGCGAGCGCCGCCCGCGTCAGCCTGAATCGCGTGTTCTTGGCCGACAATGACGGCCCGGCCCTGCTGGCATCCGCCGGCGCCGAGGTCGAGGCACGCGATCTGGTCGCCCTCGACCCCGAGTCGCTGCGTCCCGCCGCCTGGGGCATCATCGCCGACGTCGGCGCGGAGGTGACCCTGACCGACGCGCTCGTGCTGCGCCCGGCGATCGCGGGCCTGCTGGCTCAGGGCGGCACCCTGCGCGCGACGAACGTCCTCGTCTCTTCGCCGCACGGAGGCCTCGGCTCCGTCGACATCGGCCGCTGCGCCCTTGCCACCACCCACGGGCGGCTCACGTTGGACCGGAGCCTGCTGATCGGCTGCGGATCGGCGGGCATCGTCTCGTTCGGCGCCGAGGTCGAGGCCTCGCGCGTCTGGGTGGCGGGCGAGGACCGCGCAGCCGGGTTCGCGGTCTTCGCGGATCTGGCGTCGGTGCTGACCCTGCGCGACTTCCGCATCGAGGGGCACGGCGGGCCGGGCGTCGTGGTCAGCGACTCCACCGCCTCGCTGACCCACGGGTGGATCATCGACAACGGCGTCGCCATCGTCCGGCAGCGCAGCGCCTCCATCGAGCGCTCAGCGGTGGAGCTGGCGGGCAACGTCCGCGATGACGAGGTGTGCGCCGAGACCTGCTACGAGCGTCCGCCCGAGGTGGTCGACCTGCCGCCGCCGCCGCCGCCGCCGTGAGACGCCCTGAGACCTCCTCAGGTGTCAGCGACCGGCCCTCCGCGTTCGGCGGTGGGCCCGAGACGGGGGCTGGTGCGCCGTCCACCGGGTGACGCAGGCATCGGCCGGCGGAGCGGTGCCGCGCGACGCGGAGCGATCTTGTGGGCGGGCTCTCAGGGCTCGACCAGCCCCGGTGGGTTGAGCTGCCCGACGTCCACCGCCTGAAGCTCGAGCCCCACGACCTCGACCAGATCAGCGGGGCCGAGGAGCGCGCCGTCGAGCGCGTTGTCCTCGAAGCGCCCCGCGCCCCGTTCGACGCTCACCCCGAGTTGGACCACGTCCTGAGCCACGAACAGGCCGACCCTCGCCGCGCCGATGACGGACAGGTCGGTGATCTGAACGGCGCTGCGCGTGCCCTGGCCGCCGGTCAAGGTCGAGCCGTCGATCACGAGGCCGTCGGCCACCCCGGGGAGGGCCGCGCCCTCGCGGTCGGTGAGATCCATGGCCTCGACCCCGGACACGCGAAGGTTGCGACCGTCGACGTAGGCGCCCTGCAGTCGTACGCCCATGCCTGCGACGTCGAGGAGCTCCCAATCGTCGAGGCGAACCAGGCTGTCCTCGAGCTGCACGCCCGTCCCGCGCGTGCCTTCCAGCCTCAGGCCGGTCAGCGAGAAGGCGCCCCGGTAGGCCTCGGCGCCGCTGAGCTGCTCGGTGACGGGCAACAGGAGCGCCGGCTCGGCCGCGCGCGTGGAGAAGAGGCCGGCCGCGCGCAGTCGCACTCCGGGGCCCGAGACGCCGCGCACGGACAGGTCGGCCACCGAGGACACGCCCACCAGATCGGCCCCCGGCCGGCGGTAGTCGGCGGTCGACGCAGCCCCGGCCGTGAAGGCGTAGGCCTGGGCACCGACGCCGGTGATCCGCACCCCGCGCATCCTCACCGGGTGCCCCGACAGGGCCACGCCCCCCAGCACCGTGTCGGTCGCCGTGAAGTCGCTCACCTCGGCCCGCGCCCAGTGATGCAGCGGGTACTCCGCGATCTGGTCCGCGCCGGCGGTCAGCCCTGGCGGCAGCTCGCCCTGGCCCAACCCATCCGTCTCGGGGAACCACGCCTCGGGCATCGCCCACCCGGCCCCCTCGAACGCCGCGCCGTCCACCGCCGCGAAGTCGGGGGCGGGCACCACGTCGCAGCTCGGGTGCCAGGTCAGCCCCGGCTCCCCCGAATCGCCGGGCGCCCCCTCGCGCCGCACCGACAGCCCCACCACGCCGTCGCTCACGTGAACGCCCTCGACGTGCGCCCGCGCGCTGCGCAGCTCGACGCCCCGCCCGAGGACCCCCGTCAGGGCCGTCGCGCCGTCGATGACGCCGAAGGAGCGCACCAGTGACACGCCGACCGCGTCGCCCGCGCCGCCCACGCCGTCAACCTGCGTTCGTCGCACGACGGCCTGCGCGTAGCGCGCCTCGATGCCCCGGAGGCCCACCTGCCGGATGAGACTCGCGTCGACGTAAAGCATCGATCCGTAAGGACAAACGGGGGATCCACCCGGGCAGCCCGCCGCATCGTCGGGGGGGGCGTCGCCGGTGGTGCCGACGATGATCCCCGCGCCCGGTCCTGGTCCCACGATGGTCCGCTGCACGGCCACCGCCGCCTCGGTCGCGTCCAGGTGGCGGGCGCCGGCGCCGTTGATCCAGCTGTCCCGCACGTCCACCGTCGCGACGTCGTAGGCGCGCAGGCCCACCCCCGTCGCCGCCTGGAGGCGCGCCTGCCGCACGTACAGCCGGTGCAGGTGCTGGGCGGTGAGGTTGTCGTCGCCCCCGTCCACGGTCAGCTCCGCCACCACCAGGGTGCGGTCGCGCGGGCCGGCGGCGTCGGGGCGCGACCGGATACCGCCGACGACGATCGTCAGGCTCGCGCAGGTTCCGACCACCGCCAGATCGCCCCCCGCCTCGATGGGCCCCGCGAACCGCCCCGGACCCAGCACCAGCGCCGCCGGCTCACCGCCGATGGCCGCGATGGCTGCGTCGAGCGAGGAGAAGGGAGCGCCGGGGCTGCCGTCGCCGCCCGCGGCCGCGCCGAGCTCGACGAAGACCCTCCGCCAGGCGGCCGGCACCAGATCCGCGGCCGCCCCCAGGTCACCGCGCACCGCCTCGCCCTGGTGCGTCACCCCGGCCGTCAGCTCGGCGCCGTCCCCCAGCACTGCCCGGCGCTCGAAGGCCTCGCACGCAAGCCGCGCACCGGCGTCCGCGCCGCGCCCACCCGCGCCGTCATCGTCGTCGCAGCCGCCGGCGCAGGCCAACGCGACCAGGATGCCCAGACTCCGTGCGTGTCGCGTCATGGTTCCCTCACCACCCGAAAGCCGAACTGAACCCCCGTGAAGTCCGGGTGGTGGCTGATGCGCGACGCCGCCCGCGCGTAAGCGGCCTGCGCGCGGTTGCCCGCCCCCTTGAGGACAGCCCGCCCGGGTCGGTCGGGGTCTGACGTCGACGTCCACTCGTGGACCAGGCCCGCCATGTCGAGCGCGCCGAAGGGCGAGCAGTCGTGCGGGAAGCTGCCCACCGGCGCGGGCCGCGGCGGGCCCGGGCTGTCGATGACCTTGGCCAGCGTGGGGTCGAAGCCATTGCCCCAGGGGTAGACGCGGCCGTCGACCCCGCGCGCCGAGACCTCCCACTCGGCGGCCGTCGGCAGGCGAAACACGGCTCGCAGACGCTGACTCTGCCAAGCGCAGTAGGCCTCTGCGTCGAAGCGGTTGATCATGTGCGCCGGCCACAGCGGATCCCAGGCGTCGCCGTCCTGATCCACGGCAGGCACCCGGAAGCGCCCGGTCGTCCGGTCGATGTCGAGCCACTGCCGGCCGTCTGCGGTGCGCGGCGAGCGACCCTCGGCGGCGGCGAGCCCGGAGGCCGCGGCGAGCGCGTCGAGGAACTCGACGTATTCGCTCAGCGTGACCAGGTGCCGCCCCAGGAAGAAGGGCCCCACGGTCACCATGCGCTTCGGCTGACCGCGGTGCGCGTGCGGATCCCCGCCGATGCTCGCCGTCAGCCGCGGGACGTAGACGAAGCCCTCGTGGCCAAGGAAGAGCGGTGGTGGCTGGAGCCGCAGCACCACCTCGGCCCCGGGCTCCACCAGCACGGGACAGCGCACGGTGAAACAGCGGGGCGCCTCCACCACCACCACGTGGCTGCCCGCCGGCACGACCGGCGGCTCGACGGCGCAGGGCTCGAGCAGCGGCCCCAGGGGCACCTGATGCTCGACCCGCACCGTGGCGTTCGGTGCCTCGACCACCACCCGCAGCGTCCCCGTCGCCGCCAGCCGCCGTGCATGACTGCCGCGGTCGTGCTGGCGCACCAGATCGGAGAAGAAGTGCGCCGCGGCGTGTTGGCCGGCTTGCGCCGCATCCTGGTAGCGGTGCCAGTAGAGATCGGCCAGCAGTTGCTGCGTCGCGGGCGTGTCGAAGGCCTCGAGCGCCTGCTGTGCCGCGCGGGTGGCCTCGGTGAAGTGGGCCTCTGCGGCCAGCGCGCGCTCCTCGGTCGCCTGTTGCTGGGCCCAGAGCCCACGGCGGGCGTCGAAGGGCGCGTCGTCGGGCAGGCCGCTCATCCGCGCGTCGAGGTCCGCGCGCGCACGCTCGACGTCCGCCCGCTCGGCCTCGAAGCGCGCCAGCTCACCCTGCGCGCGCGTGTGCAGCGCCGCCGCGGCCTCGCGCCGGCGCCGAGCTTCCTCGACGCCATCGAGGAAGCTCGTCACCGCCTCGGCCATCGCCGCCGCCGTCAGCGTCCGGCCGTGAGCGTCGGGTTCGGTCGCGTCCAGGCAAAGGGCGGCCATCGCCGCGGGCACATCGCGGCTCGCGGCCGCGGCGCGAGGATCAGGGACGCGCTCGCGGACGATCTTCAGCATCAGCGCGAGCGGCGAGTTCGCGTGGAAGGGGAGCTTCAGCGTCAGCAGCTCGAAGAGCAGCACGCCCAGGCTGTAGACGTCGCTGGGGGGTCCCACGTCCTCCGCCCCGCGCACCTGCTCGGGGCTCATGTAGTCGACCGTCCCGACGGTGATGTTGGCGCGCGTCGCCGGGCGCTCGGTGTCGAGCCCATCGACGGCCGCGTCGACCTCGCGGTGGAGCTTGACGAGGCCCCAGTCGCCGACGAAGACCTCGCCATAGGCGCCGAGC
>CALBMW010000099.1 GCA_937896275.1 uncultured Myxococcales bacterium | reverse complement strand
GGTGGTCGCCCAGCGCTATGCCAATGAAATCAATGGTTTGTACGACGGTGCGGGCTGACGGCGGGCCCTCGACGGGCCGCTTCGCCGCCGCGTCGCGCTACAGGCCCAGCCCGTAGCGCGCGATGAGCTCGTTCATCACCTCGGTGGTGCCGCCGCCGATGGGCAGCAGCCGAGCGTCGCGGCTGAGGCGCTCGACGCGCGTCTCTCGCATGTAGCCCATGCCCCCGAGGATCTGGACGGCGTCGTGGGTGACCGACACCGCGACCTCGGCGGCGAAGTTCTTGGCCATGCTCACCTCGGGCACGATCACCTGCCCGGCGGCCACCCTGCGGGCGACTTGGTAGTTGAGCGCGCGCGCGGCCATCAGGCGCGTCGCCATGCTCGCGAGCTTGTGGCGGGTGACCTGAAACTTGGCGATGGGGCGCCCGAAGGCCTCGCGCTCACGGGCGTACGCGATGGCGTCCTCGAGGGCGATCTCGGCGGTGGCGTGGCCAAAGAACGCCAAGGCCAGGCGTTCGCCCTGGAAGTTCTGCATCAGGTTGACGAAGCCCGAGCCCTCGGCGCCCAGGCGGTTGGCCGCGGGCACGCGCACGCCATCGAAGGCCAGCTCGGCGGTGTCGCTCGCTCGCCAGCCGGTCTTCTTGAGCGAGCGCGAGGCGCTGAAGCCGGGCGTGCCCTTCTCGACGACGAAGAAGGTCAGCCCGCCGTGGGGATCTTCGCCGGTGCGGCAGAGCACGGTGACGAAGTCGGCGCGCACGCCGCTGGTGATGAACAGCTTGGCGCCGTCGATGATGTAGTCGCCGCCGTCCTGGCGGGCGCGCGTGCGAATCCCCGCCACGTCGCTGCCGGTGCCGGGCTCGGTGATGGCCAGGGCCGCGACGGCGTCGCCGGCGATGGCGGGGGTCGCCCATCGGCGCTTCTGGGCCTCGTCGCCCAGTCGAAGGATCGGGGGGAGGGCGATGCCCAGCGATTGGAGGCCCGCCACGACGCCGCTGCTGCCGCCGCGCAGGAGACCCTCGACCGCCATCAGCGGGAGGAGGACGTCCTCACCCGAGCCGCCGTAGGCCTCGGGAAAACCGGCCCCCAGGATGCCCGCGGCGCCGGCCTCGCCGTAGAGGGCGCGTGGGAACAACTCCGCCTCCTCCCACGCCTCGGCGTGCGGCGCGATGCGCTCCTTGGCGAAGCGGAGGCAGGTCGCGCGGAAGAGCGCGTGATGCTCCTCGACGGGCTCGGGCTTGATCATGACCCTCGGCCTAGGGCTGGACGGTCATTGGTAGTAGGGGCTCGCGCCGGAGGCGTGGTCCGTTACGTCCACCACGCGCTGCACCCGCGGGAACGCCTTGAAGATAGCGGTCTCGACCCCGTTGACCAGGGTCGCCTTGGACGACGAGCAGCCCTGACAGCCGCCCGACATGCTGATGAAGGCCGTCCGGTTCGCGTAATCGATCAACTCGATGCGCCCCCCGTGGCTGGCCACCATCGGGTTCACCTCATCGTCGAGCAGCTTCTGGATTCGCTGGCGCATGGCCCTCCGCTTTCTCGGGGGCGACCGCCCCCTTTCCAAACATAGAAGCGGCAGAGGATCCCCAGGTTGCAGCCCCGAAAGCAAGCGGTGGAGTCGGGGCGCGCGAAGGAGGGGCCTTGGTGTCGGTTTCGGTGCCCCGCCCGCCCTCTCTTGGGCGAGGCCGGCGACGGCGCGATCAGGGGCGGTGGGGGCCGCCGCCCGCGTCTGCGTCGCCGCGGGCTGCGCTCGACGCGGACCGGCGCGGTGGCTGTTTTTTCGTTCCGGGCCAGGGTCTCCTATCATCCCGGGGCATGTCCGCCTCCGATCATCACGCCCTCCTGGCCGGGCTCGCCGCGAACCGGGGTTTGCTGGTGCTCGGTCCGGCCTTCGGCGCCGGCGTCCCGGTCATCGAGCCTCAGGCGCTGCTCGAGGGGCTTCGTGGTCAGTTGCCCGAGGGGCCGACCTGGGAGGGGCTGCGCCCCGCCGACCGGCTCGAGCTGCTCGCGACCGCGATGGGCGCCGACATGCTGGCGCGGGCCCTGAGCGAGGCGCTCCCGTGCGCCGAGGCCCTGCGGGGTGACGTGGGGGCCTTCCACGCGCGCCTCTTCGCCCTGCCCTTCCGCGTGGTCGTGCTCACGGGCCTCGACGACCTCGGCGAGGCCACGCAGGCCGTGGTGGGTGGCCCGTGGCGCGTGGTCTGCCGCGACGCCGATCTCGACGCGCCGCGGCTGCCGGGGGAGCGGCTGCTGATCAAGGTCCGCGACGACCTGCGGCTCGGCGCCCCGCGCTTGGGGCGCGACGCGCTCCGGCGCATGTCGAGGACGAACCCCCGGCTCGTGGCGTGCCTGCGGGCCGAGCACGGCGCGGGCGGCGCGTTGCTCTACGGATTTGGACCCCGCAGCGAGGCGCTGCGCTTCGTCTTCGACGATCTGCTCGACGCGCCGGCGGGCGGCTGTCACGTGATCCTGCGCAGCGGCAGCGGGCTGTGGCGCGCGTGGTGGGAGGCGCGCGGGACCGTCGTCACGGCGTCGGCGACGGTGGGTGAGCTCGAGGCCGCGGTGGGGCAGCTGGGCGAGGCCCTGGCGCAGGCGCGGCCGCGGATCTCTGCGGAGTCGGGCGCGGCGCTCGTTCGCCTCGACGCCGAGGCGCGGCGCGCGACGGCCCGGCAGCTGGACGGACTGCCGGGCCTGGCGTGGGCGGGCTTGCCGCGCGGCGCGCTCGACGCCTTGGACGAGGCCGTGGTGCCCACGGTGCTCGACGGCCTGGCGCTGCTGGAGGCGGTGGCGGAGCGCGGTCTACGGCCCCCGGCCCTGCCGGCAGCCCGGGCCGCCGAGCTGCTCAGCCGCTTGGGACACGCCGAGCCCGCCTGGCGTGCCCTGCGGCTGGCCGTGCCCGCGCTCGAGTCGGACGCGTCGGAGGCGCTGGGCAGCGTGGGCCGGGCGCTGAGCCGGCTGGGCGAGGAGGACCGCGCGCGCCCCTACCTCGAGCGCGCCCTCGAGGCGGGCGATCCGGCCGACCGCTGGGCGCGCGCCAGCGATCTGGCATGGCTGGCCAAGAGCGTGCTCGACCGGATCGACCGCATGCGCGCCGCGCACCGCAAGCGCGCGGTGACCGAGATCATCGCCGCCTTCCTGCGGAGTCAGGCCGATCGCCTGGTGCTCGGGCGCCTCGATCCGGGCGACGACGAGCACCACACGTGGTCGGTCTACTACATCAACCTGCGGTTGGGCCGCGTGATGGCGCTGGCCAGCGAGATGGCCCAGGCCAGCGGACGCGTCTACGCCGAGCAGGCCATCGCGCTGCTCACGCGCGCCATCGAGCTGGTGCCGCAGAAGCCGGATCCCTACAAGGCGGTCCGCCCACTGCTCAGCGACCGTCGCTTCGGTGTGGCCGACGCGCGGCGTTGGATGGCCCTGGTCGCGGGCGCCCCCCCCGACGTGCAGCGCAAGCTGGCCCAGCCCGTGCGCTGACGGCCTCCCGACCTCGGCTCACCAGCCGGCGCGCCACAGCCCGAAGAGGCTCGCGTCGGGCAGCGGCACGTAGCCCTTCAGCCCGGCGCGCCGCACCACCACGACGTCTTCGTGCCACAGGCTCAGGTAGGGCAGATCGCGCGCCACGATCCGCTGCAGCTCCATGTAGAGGCCGCGCCGCTCCTCGCGGTTCGTGGCCGCGCGGCCGGCGTCGATCAAGGCGTCCACGCGCAGATTGACGTAGCCGCCGCGGTTGCCCCCGCGGTTGGGTTCGGTCGGGGTGGGGATGCGGCCGGAGTGGAAGATCCAGTTGTAGAAGTGGGGCTCGCTCGGATCGCCCCACTGAAGGATGTAGGTCTCGAAGTTGCCCGACTTCACGTCGGCGAGCAGGGTGCCGAGCTCGAGGGAGTGCACCACCACCTGCACGCCGACGGCGGCCAGATCGGAGGCGATCAGCGTGGCCAGGTTGCGGCGGAACTTGTCGGGGCTGCTCTTCAGCGTGAGGGTGAACCGTGGTGCGTCGCCGGGCGGATCCGGGTAGCCCGAAGCGTCGAGCAGGGCGCGGGCGGCCGCCGGATCGTAGCCGTAGCGGGGGACATCATCGGTGTAGGCCCAGTGGCCGACCGGCAGCATGCCCGTTGCCGGGCGCGCAACACCGCGAAATTTATGGGTAATCAGGCGGTCTCTGTCCACGGCGTGCGCGAAGGCCTGTCGGACGCGCACGTCGCCCAGGGGGCCCTCGCGCAGGTTGAAGGCGAGGTAGCTGTAAGACACGCCCGGCGCGGTGTCGACGGCCAGCCCTCGGCGCCCGCGCATCGCGTCGGCCATGCGCGGGCTCACCGCGTTCTGCATGAAGTCGCCCGCGCCGCCGAGCAGGGCCAGCAGGCGGGTGTTGGGATCGGCCACGGTGCGCAGCACCAGGTAGCGCGTGCGCGGGCGGCCCGCCCAATAGCCATCGAATCGCTCCAGCACCACTTCGCGGCTGCCGTTCTGGTCGAGCACTCGGTAGGGCCCCGCGCCCCACAGGGGGCCGATCGCGTGGCCGTCGGCGTCGAGGGCCGCGGCGGGGACGACCCCGATCGAGAGATCGCTCAGGAAGGGGGCGTGCGGCGCGTCCAGCACCACGCGCAGGTCGCGGGGCCCCCGCACCTCCATCGACTTGATGCGCTCGAACTGCACGCGGAACGGGCTCTGCAACGCAGGGTTGCGCAGGCTGTCGTAGGTGGCGCGCAGATCTTCGGCCGTCACGGGCGCGCCGTCCTGAAAGCGGGCGTCGGCGCGCAGGTGCAGGTCGTAGGTGACCGGGTCGGGCCGGTCGATTCGCTCGGCCAGGGCCGGGCGCGGCTCGAGGGTCTCGTTGTGGACGCTGGTGGCGCCCTCGTAGATCAGGTGGATGATCTTGCCCGGCCACGCGCGGGTGTTCAGCCGCGGATCCAGGTCGCCGCGGAGGGCCTCGGGCACGAGGACCACGATGCGCTCGCCCGCCGGCAAGCGGTCGCCCACGCTGGTCGTGTCGCGGCAGGCGGCCAGGGCCAGCCCGAGGAGGACGAGGGTGAGGCGCCGACACACGCGCCCAGTCTGCCCACATCCGGCCCCTGGTCAACCGCGCTGCGCCGTGAGATACCCGCCGGCATGCGCCACCTGCTGCTCCTGCTCGTCCTGCTGCTCGCGCCCCCGGTCCGAGCGGAGGGTCCGCCCACGCTGGGCAAGGGCGATCCGACCCTCGTGTCGGCCTTCAGCGCCGCCCTGAGCGACGACGCGCTCGCCGGGGCGCGCGCCAGCGTGCTGGTGGTCCGCCTGAGCGACGGCGCGCCGCTCTACGCCTACCAGGCCGACGCCCGCCTGCACCCCGCGTCGAACACGAAGCTGGTGACCACGGCCGCCGCGCTGATCGAGCTGGGGCCCGCCCACACCTGGCAGACGGATCTGGCGGTCGACGCGCTCGGCCGCGATGGCGTGGCGAAGACGGTCTACCTGGTGGGGGGCGGCGACCCCCACCTGATGGAGGCCGATCTGTGGCGGCTGGCCCAGGACGCCCGCCTGCGTGGCCTCGAGCGCGTGGACGGCGATCTGGTCGTGGACGAGTCGTGGTTCGGTCCGCAGCACGAGGCCCCGGGGTTTGGCGACAAGCTGCAGGACAGCGCTTACCGCGCGCCCACCGGGGCCACCACGCTGAACTGGGACGCGGTGACGGTGCGCGTGCTGCCGGGGGCCGTGGTCGGCGCGGCACCGCGGGTCATCCTCCAGCCCGCCGGTGATTACGTGGATCTGGTCGTGACCGCGACGACCACCCGTAAGGGGCGGGAGCAGCTCGCCGTGGCGGCCACACCGCACAAGGGCCGCACGCGGATCGCCGTGTCGGGGCGCATCCCCCTCGCGCACGGGGGCGTGGTGGTGCGACGGCGCATCGACGATCCGGCGCTCTTCGCCGGTCACGCCGCCAAGGCGCTGCTGGCGAGCGTCGGCATCAAGGTGAAGGGAAGGGTGGTGGTCGGGGTGGCCCCCGCCAAGCGCAAGCGTCTGGGACGGCACACCTCGCGATCGCTCGCCGTCGCCGCGGCGGACGTGAACAAATACTCCAACAACATCATGGCGGAGCACCTGGTGCGCACGCTCGGCAAGGAGAAGGGCGGCGCGGGTGACTGGGACGCGGGGCGCGCGGTCGTCAACGCCTTCCTGGAGGACCGGGTGGGGCTGCGCAAGGGCTTCGTCTACCGCAATGGGTCCGGTCTCTTCGGGGACACCGCCTTCTCGGCGGCGGATCTGGTGGCGGTGTTGCGCTACGTCGCCGACCTGCGCCCGTCGATGCCGGAGTACGAGGCCTCCCTGGCCATCGGCGGGGCCGACGGCACGCTGCGCAAGCGCATGCGCAAGTCGCCGGCGCGCAGCATCCGGGCCAAGACGGGCACCCTGGACGGGGTGATCGCCCTCTCGGGCTACGTGACCTTCGCGGACGGCTCGCGCGGCGCGTTCAGCGTGCTCTTCAACGACGTGAAGGCTCGGCCCTGGGCGGTGTGGAAGGTCCATGACCGTCTGGTCGACGCGATGACCCGCTTCACGCCCACGCGCTGAGAAGGCTCACTCCATCGCGTCGTTGAGCTCGGCGGCCTTGCTCTTGCGGGGCGCCGCGTTGGGCACCTTCTTGGCGTCGGTGGCGCGTCGCTCCGACTCGGCCTCGCGGTCGAGGGCGGTGAGGCGAAGCCGGGCCTGTCCGCCCAGGTCGCCGCCCTGACCCACGACCAGCTGATAGAGCTGGCGGGCGCGGCTGGCGTCGCCGAGGCGCTCATAGGTCAGCGCCGTCTCGAAGAGCGCCTGCTGAAACCCAGGGGCACCCGGGTTGCCCGCCAGCCAGGCCTCGTAGCGCTGCACGGCGGCGCGCAACTCCCCGCGGTCCCGCGCGGCGCGCGCGTCGGCCAGCATGTCTCCGCCGCCGGTCGCTGCGCCCGCCCCGCTGGGGGCGGTCG
>CALBMW010000098.1 GCA_937896275.1 uncultured Myxococcales bacterium | reverse complement strand
CCCCGACGCCGACCGAGAGAACCACCAGGCCTTCTCGATCCCGCGCGGGCGGCTGAAGCTGAGCGGTCACGCCTGGAGCCCCCAGTGGAGCTATCTGTTCCAGGCAGACTTCGGGAAGGGCAAGACCGCGCTGAAGGACTTCTACATCGAGTACGAGGCCATGCCGGACGCGCTGATCCTCACCTTCGGCCAGTTCAAGAAGCCCTTCTCCCGCCAGCAGATGACCTCGAGCGGCGACCTCGAGTTGGTGGACCGCGCGACGACCGACAAGGCCTTCAACGCCGGCCGCGACGTGGGCTTCATGCTGCACGATGGCACCGCGCAGGCCTTCGAGTGGGCCTTCGCGGTCATGAACGGCACCGGCGATGCCAACCCGCACCCGGACGACTTCAAGCCGACCGCGATCGTTCGGCTCGGCTACAACCACAACGGCATCAAGGGCTACAGCGAGGCCGATCTCGAGGGCGGGCCGCTGCGCTTCTCGGTGGGCGCGGGCGCGAACATCGACCTGAACCTCACCAACGACGACCAGGACCAGGTCGTCATCGCCAACGTCGATTACATGCTCAAGGCATCGGGCTTCTCGTCGACCGGCGGTGTCTATGACAACCTCGACACCGAGGCGCTCGGCTTCCACGTCCAGGCGGGCCATGTGTTCGCCAAGATGTACCAGCCCGTCGTGCGCTTCGCGATGCTGATGCCCAAGGACGGCGATCCGACCCTCGTCGAGCGCAAGGACATCACCGGCGGCTTCGCGATCTACCTGTATGGGCACAAGCTCAAGTGGCAGAGCGACGTGACCGCCGTGATGCTGGCAGACACGACCGACATCGAAGCCCGCAGCCAGCTGCAGTTGGCGTTCTAGACGCTCGACCCTCGCGGGCTGGCCCGAGAGACGCCCCCCCAGAGACCCTCCCACGCACCCGGTCCGCCACGACCGCCCCCGGCGGCGACGCCGCGAGGGTGCGGGTCACCGGCGAGGACGTCGGCTGGCGGCCCGGGGGATCAGCGTGCCGGGTAGCAGTGCCCCAGGTTCTCGCGCGCGCCCTGTCGAATGTCGGGGACGCAGGACAGGCCCCCGGCGCAGTCCGGCGCGCTCAGATCGCAGCGCGGCAGACAGCTGTAGGCGACGCCAGCGACGCGGAAGCAGTCGTGGTTGGGCTGGCAGTCGGTGGCGCCGCACGCCCCGCCCGCGGCCACCGCCCCCCCGAAGTTGCAGGTGTAGGTGATGCCCAGGGGGTAGAGGCTGGCGATCGCGGAGCACTGGGTCCCGGCTGGGCAGGTGTCCTCGGCCAGCGGATCGCAGGACGGGGTGCAGGCGCCGGCCTGCCTGCCGATGACGCCGGCGCAACGTCCGTCCTCGCAGTCCGCGTCCTGCGTGCAGTAGGCGTGGCAGCCGCGGGTCTGCGGATCGGCCTGAGGCCGCCCCCAGAATCCGCAGAAGCTCCCCGCCGGGCAGTCGTCGAGGCCGTAGGTCCCGTCGGGGCGCACGCACTCGGCGTCGCCCTCGACCGGGATCTCGGCGGGGGGGGCGCAGAGGGTCACCGCGAACGCGGTCTGCGGATCGGGGCTGAGCACGCAGCGCCCCGCGTCGCAATCCTGCGCGACCGCGTCGCAGCCGGGCGGCGGGACGGCGGCGGGCAGATCGCCCATCGGCGCGGGCACCGCGTCCTCGCGGTGATCGAGTTGGAGCGCCGCCGCCCCCACCGTCGCCGCGATCACCTTGCGCGCGAAGTCCAGGTTCACCCGCCCCAGGTCGTCTGCCCCGCCGTAGCAGTGATAGGTCGGCGCGCGGAACTCGGTGGTGGCGGTAATGAAGATGCCGGGGTAGCCCAGATCCCAGAAAGGGGAGTGGTCGGATCGGCGGATGTCGCCGGCGGCGCTCGAGATGCCCAGGGCCAGGGGCACGGGGAGCTGGATCGCGACCAGATCCAGCATGCCGGCCAGCTGCCCCATGTCCTGCATCGACCCCGGGTTCAGGTCGCTCTCGCCGATGAGCGCGATGAAGTCCCCGCGGCTCTCGTTGGCCTGAACGGCGGCCACCGCGTCCGGAAGACGAACTCGAAGCCGTTGGGCAGCAGCTGGCTGCCGGGTCGCTCGTCGTACAGCCCGATGGACTCGAGGTTGAAGTGGGCCACGAAGCGCACGCCCTGCTCACGGGCGCGACGGACGTAGGCCCTGGAACCCACCAGCCCGCGCTCCTCTTCGTCCCAGCAGGCCAACAGCAGGGTGCGCGCGTGGTCGGTCGCGCCCAGCAGGCGCGCGGCCTCGAAGACGCCCGCGACGCCGGTGCCGTTGTCGTCCGCGCCGGGGCAGTTGGGCACGCTGTCGTAGTGGGCGCCGATGAGCACGACCTCCTCGGGTCGGCTGGTGCCGGTGCGGCGGCCGAGCACGTTGGTGCCGGTGCCGTAGGCGTGGCGCTCGACCTCGAGGCCTGCCTCGGTGAACACCGCGGCGCAGCGATCCTGAACGGCCTGCCAGTGGGCGGTGTCGGTGGCCCGGGGCTGAGCGATGAAGCCCAGGTTCGTCTCGACGCGATCGCGATCCACCTGTCGGGCGAGCGCCAAGGCGAGCGCCATCGGATCGGGCGCTCCCATGTCGGGGGGCGCAG
>CALBMW010000097.1 GCA_937896275.1 uncultured Myxococcales bacterium | reverse complement strand
CTTGCCGCCCGCGGCCGCGGCGCCGGCGGCACCGGCGTGCACCTCCAAGTGCCCGGCCTCAACCAGCTTTCGCAGCGGACCGTGGTTCGCGGCCTCGTCTCGGATCTGCCCCGACATGCCCGGCCCGAGGCGCAGCACCTTGCCGCCACCGAGGGGAACTTGAAGGGGGGCGTTGGTCTTGTTGGTCACGGTTTTCATGCGCGCACACTAGCACACGCCGCGCCGCGTCGCGTTGCCCCTGACCGCCGCCCGCTCGGTGCCGCCTGCCCCGCCCATCCCGGGTCCGTCCGGGCCCCCAACAGCGTTGCCCCGAACGCTCTCGAGGGGCGTCCCGGCCGCAGCCACGGCCGCTCCTGATCAGGCGGCTCCCGGTCAGAGACTGTGTAACGACACGGCCGATAGGGGCGTGATCTGACTCGGCACGTTCTTGGCCACGAAGAGGCCGTACTGCGTCACGCCGCCCGGCACCACCTTGAGCTCGAGCGTGCCGCTGCGATCCACCGCCACCCAGGCGCCCGCGGCCACGTACGCGCCATGGTTCGCGAACTTCGGCATCTTGCGCGCGTAAGGCGCCGCCACCACGAACGCCCCGCTGCTGCCCGCCGCCAACTCGACCCCGACGCGCAGCGTGACCTCTCCGCCGGCGGCGCTGTGCTTGACGGACGTGATGCGCGTGTCGAAGGACACCGGCTTCACGGGCGAGAGCTTCTCGCTGCGCTTGTGCTGCCCCTGGTAGGTCGAGCTGAGGGTCAGCGTGTTGCCGACCGACGCCAGGTCGGCCAACCCCACCCCGTCGTATGCGTGCTTGCTGGCGTCGAGCACGTGCGGCAGCCAGAGCGCGACCTCGTGCCCATCGACGAAGAAGTCGCAGTCCGTCTGGTCGACGTGCGGATCCATGCCCACGCTCTTGAGTCGGAAGGCGAAGGCAGCGATGGTCGGATCACGGAGGGCCGGCACGGGCATGTCGACGTCGGGGGGGACCGTGGGCCACGGCATCGAGGACTCCTGCAGCTGGAAGGCGCGCCGGTGATGGTGCGCTCGCCGTGGCTGACAAGGCACGCCCTTTCTGCGCGGACGGCCGCAGGCTGCCTCAGCTGCGGGCCGCCAGTTCGATGAACCCCTCGATCCAGGCGAGGTTGATCTGATCGCACACCGTCGGTGGCGTGTCGGTGGTCGTCTCGAGCGCGGCCGTGTGGCGCACCCCGCGGCGCCAGAGCCAGTCCGTGATGCTGCCATCGTGGAACTCGATGAGCCCCAGCCCGTCCGATCGGATGCCGACATGCTCGTCGTAGCCCGAGTCGACCATCTGGTTCGCCAAGGGCGGGGCGTGGGGCGTGGACGCCTGCACCATCGGTGCGTAGGACTGCGGGTCGCCGAAGCTGTAAGCATAGTGCCAAGCACCGGGCGTATATCGATCCTGGTGCAGATCGAGGGCTGCGTCCGGCGGCGGGAGCGCGGTCAGCTCGTCACGCAGCGCCCGCGTCTCGCGAGCCGCCGCGTCAACGTCCTCCCACCGCGTCGCCGTCTGCCCGGGTCGAAGCTCTCCGAGCCACGCGCCCGAGTCCAGCTGATAGCGCAGGAAGTCGTTGTTGGGGCGCTCGCCGAACCGGTTGTAGCGGCTGCCGTCCTCGAAGCCCGTCGGGTTGAGGCTCGGATAGATGCGCAGGCCCACGCCCCACTCGTCCGCGAGACGCCGCACCTCGGGCAGGTGGTTGAGCAGCGTCATCGGGCCGGCCGGCTCGTCGCCGTGGAAGCCCGCCGTCACGAGAAGGGTGCGCGGGCCGGGTCGGGTCAGCACCAGCAGGGGGTAGGCTCGATCTCCATGAGTTACATCCGCGAAGGTGTCGACTCGGAAGCCCTCGGCCTGCTCCAAGAGGGCATCGACATAGTCGGTGTACAGCATCCAAGTCTCCGGTCGAGTTTCCGCACAGGCTGGAATCATAGGGCAAAGCCCCATCGCCCCCCAACTGGCGGGCTCGGCCGGAGGCGTGCATCGGCCCCCTGTGTCGCGGACAGACTGTCGCCTCGCGAGGGCCAAGGACGGGCTCCGCCGCGCGCACGCACCGCGATCGTCACGCGGTTGCCGGGGCATCTCTTTGCGCCGACCCCGGCCCTCGACCGGCCGGCCCGTGGCCCGACGCCCCTCCTCCCCGACGGCCTCCGATCCGCCCACAGACGGCGATGCAGACGAGGCCCGCGCGAACCCGCGCCCAGCACCGCGCCCGCGGACGCGCCGATCGGCGTCCTCGCCGTCCCGCAGGCGTTGCGTTAGGTTGCCCGGGCCCGTTGGTCGGAAGGGGTCGAATCTGCCATGGACATCGAGGTCTGGTTGGACCGGGCGGGCGCGGCCCCGTGGGGACTGCTCGGCGCCCTCCTGACCCTGGCGGCCGTCGTGGCCCTGCTCTTCGCGGAGCGCGCCGACAGCCATCGGGGGCGGTTGGCCTTCAAGCCGCTGGCCTCGGCCGGCTTCCTGTGCTTCGCGCTCGGAACCGGGATCACCGGCACCGTCGCCGGCACGACCCTCTTCGTGGGCCTCTGCCTGGCCGCGGTCGGCGACATCCTGCTGATCTTCCCGGGCCAACGCGCCTTCCTCGGCGGCCTGGTCGCCTTCCTGCTGGGCCACGTTGCCTACACGGTGAGCTTCGTGCTGGCCGGTCCCCGGCCGCTGTGGATGCTCGTCGCGGCGCTGCTGATCGTCCCGCTCACGGCGCTCCTCTACGTCGATCTGCGCCCGAAGATCCCGGCGGCGATGATGCGCCCGGTGATGGCCTACATGGTGGTGATCACGGTCATGGTCATCTGCGCGGCCGGCCTGCCGCCCCGCCACCCGGCGCTGGCGACGCTCACGCTCGGCGCCTTCCTGTTCTACCTGAGCGACATCTCGGTGGCCCTCGATCGCTTCGCCGAGGCGGGCTTCGGCAATCGGGCCCTGGGCCTCCCGCTCTACTACGTCGCCCAGCTGATCATCGGCGGCGCGGGCCTCGCCTACCTCGCCGCGCAGGTGGCCTGACCCCGGCCGACGATCGATTGACGCCCCTGGACGGCATGCCTAGGCTCCGCCAATGTCAGACGAGCGACACACCACGGACGCAGGTCGCCTGCAGGCCAAGATCCTGCTCACCGCCGTGCTGGCGATGCTGGGCGTCGGCATCGCCGTTGCGCTCGCGGGGATCTTGCCTCTTCGCCACCGGTTGACCGAGGCCGAGTGGGAGCGGCAGGTGTTCGCGGCGCACATCCGTCGAAACGCGGCGGCCGAGTTCCTGTCCCGCGCCCAGAGGGTCGCCGGTCAAATCAGCAGCCGGACGCGCGCCCGACAGCTGCTCGCGGCTCACGAGGGCGGTGAAATCGACCACGCCGAGCTCACCCGCAGCCTCGAGCCGATCCTTCTTGACGCCCTCGGCGACGCGACCGAGGTGCTCGGTATCGCCCGCTTCGACGCCGGTGGGCGGCAGGTGGTCGCCGTCGGAACCGCCATCGATCCGGCCCAGCACCTCAATCCAGCCATCGGCACCACCATGCGCGGGCCGCTGCGCGTGGCGGGCCACGACGCCCTCCTGATCGAGTCGGCCATCATCGATCGGGCGGGGCGCCGGCTGGGCGCCGATCTCGTGCTCTACGACCTGGCCCCCCTCCGTTCGGCCGCGGCCGATCCGATTGGGCTGGGCCTCGGCGGCGACGCGTTGATCGTGGCGCTGCGCGATGGCCGGCCATTGGTCGTGTTCGCTTCGCGCGACGGCGCGCTGGGGCCCGACCGCCCCGTCCCCGAGGTCCTCGCCGACATCGTCCGTCGCGTCGTGACGGGCGCCGAGGGCGCTGAGGCGGAGGGCGTGGAGTTGGTGTCCCAACCGCGGCCTCTGCTGGTCTCGTTCGCGCGCCTGCCCGATCTGCCGTGGGCGGTCCTGGTGCTGCGCGATCCCGACGCCGTCCTCGGCCCCATCCGCCACCAACAGTGGCTCATCGCCGGGCTCATCGCCGCCCTGCTGGTCGCCGGCGTCGCGGTCATGTGGTTCGCGCTGCGCCCCCTCGCCGGACGCATCGTGCTGCGCGTCGGCGACCTCGAGAAGCGGGTCGCCGGGCAGACCCTCGAGCTACGCGAGGCCAACGACGCCCTCGAACGGCGGGTGAAGGCCCGCACGGCGGCGCTCGAGCAGGCCAACCGGCAGCTCGCCACCTTCGTCTACTCGGCGTCCCACAACCTGCGGACGCCCCTGCGCTCGATCATCAGCTTCGCGGACATCGTGCTGGACGACGCGGGGGCCGCGCTCGACGACGACAGCCGCGAGCTACTCCATCGGGTCGAGCGATCCGCCGAGCGCATGGACGAGGTGCTCGCGGCGCTCCTGCAGCTGTCCGAGCTGAGCGCCCTCGAGCCGCGCAGCTTGACGGTCGACCTCGTCCCGCTCGCCACCGGGCGCTTCGACACCCTGCGAGCCCGCGATCCCGACCGCGCCGTCGAGCTGCGCACCCCGCCCACGCTGCGCGTGGAGGGCGATCCCGAGCACCTGCGCGTGCTCGTCGACGCCCTCGTCGACAACGCCTGGAAGTTCACCGCCCCCTTGCCGGTGGGCCACGTCGAGCTGGGTGTGGTGCCCGGCAGCGCGCCCCCCGAGTACTTCGTGCGCGACAACGGGGTCGGCTTCGACGCCCGTTTCGGCGAGAAGCTCTTCCAGCCCTTTCACCGACTGCACGGCCCGGCCGAGTTCGAGGGCGAGGGGCTGGGCTTGGCGCTCGTCGCGCGCGTGGCCCAGATGCACGGCGGCACGGCGCGCGCGGTGAGCGAGCCCGGCGGTGGCGCGACCTTCTACTTCACCCTCCCCGGCGCCGAGGCGACCAGCCGGGGCGACGCGGCGGCCTGACCGGTTCACGACGCGGCCAGTCGGGGCTGCGGTGACTCTCTCCGACAGCGCGCCCCGGCCGCGTCGACGGAGGAGGTCGCCGTGCGCGCCATGGTCCTGCACCGAATCGGCTCACCCCTTCGGCTCGAAGAACGGCGCGCGCCCGTGCCCGGACCGGGTGAGGTGCGGGTGCGTGTCAGCGCCTGCGCGGTCTGTCGCACCGACCGGCCCCATCGGGTGGCGCGCCCTCCGCCTGTGTGGCGACGCCGAGCCCTTGCATCCGACGCCCGGGGCCGGTACTCGAAGCGCCATGCACGCACGAATCACCGCCCTCTGCCTGGCGCTCACCGTCCTCCCGGGCTGCGGCGCCCTCATCAGCAACCAGCGCGAGGTTCAGATCGGCCTCGACGTCGACAAGCAGATCGGCAAGGAGCATCGCCTCGTCGCCGACGACGATCCGGTGGCCGTGTGGGCCCGCGAGGTGGTCAGGCCCCTCGAAGCCGCCTCGGCGCCGTTCCGTGATCCGGCCGAGATCGGGGGCTACAAGGTCGCGGTCATCGCGGACGACGGGCTGGTCAACGCCTTCGCCGCGCCCGGCGGCTGGACCTACCTCTCGACCGGGCTGATCCTGCAGTCCGCCGACTGCGCGGAGTTGGCCGGCGTGATGGGCCACGAGCTCGCCCACGTCACGCAGCGCCACAGCGTCAAGGCCATCGAGAAGGCATTCGCGGCAGAGCAGCTCGCGGGCTTCTTCCTCGACGAGGGCCTGGCGAGGGACGGCGCGTTGCTCATCTTCCAGGTGGTGCAGAACACCAAGTTCAGCCGTGACGACGAGGCCGAGGCGGACGCGGTGGGCCTGCAGATCGCGCACGACGCCGGCTACACGCCCTACGGCCTCGCCGACTTCTTCCGCAAGCTGCTGGCCATGGAGAGCGGCGGCCGCCTGCCCGACTTCCTGTCCTCGCACCCCGCGACCGACAAGCGCGTCGCCGCCGTCACCACCGCCATCCGGGGCCGGTATGGCGACGCGGCCAAGCCCGGCGAGCCGCGCGCGTGCCGTACGCAGATGACGCTCGACGCGGTGAAGGCGCGCATCCGTGGCGGGCAACTGCAGATCGAGGCCGGCACGGGCAAACCGTGACCGGTCGGTTTCGGGGCCCCGGTCGGTGCCCCGCAACGTGCAGGGGTGCGCTGGCATCCTCCTGTGCGCTCGCGCGCGGCCCTGGGATCGTCCCGCGGTCGCCACTCCCGAACGAAGCCAGCCCCCGGAGACTCAGATGAGCCTTTACCACGTCACGATCCCGACCTTCACCAAGATGCTGACCAACCTCGACCACTGGCTCGAGGCCGCCGTCGCGTCGGCCGATCAGCGCAAGTTCGACCCCGAGGTCCTGCTCGGCATGCGCCTCGCGCCGGACATGTTCCCGCTCGTGAAGCAGGTGCAGGGCGCCTGCGACGCGGCCAAGTTCGCGGCCGCCTACCTCGCCGGCCAGACCGCCCCGTCCCACCCCGACACCGAGCAGACGCTGCCCGAGATCCGCGCCCGCATCCAGACCTGCCTCGCCTACCTCGGCACGTTCAGCGAGGATCAGTTCGCGGGCGCGGAGGAGCGCCGTGTGGCCCCCGCGTGGCTGAAGGGGCGCTGGGTGCTGGGCCAGGACTACGTCGGCGAGGTGGCGCTGCCGAACTTCATGTTCCACCTCACCATCGCCTACGCGATCCTGCGCCACGCGGGCGTCCCGCTCGGCAAGAGCGACTTCATCGGCAGCATGTCGGTCAAGGACTCAGTGTGACAACCCGCACTGGCCCCCGGGGAGGCGGACGGTGAGCGAACAGTGACCGGACGGTGACCGGAGCGTTGCTCGTGGGGGCGTGGTACGGCGCGTTCAGCGTCCTCACCGCCGCTCTCTTCGGCTGGGACAAGCGCGCTGCCCGCCGTGGGGCGCGCAGGATCCCCGAGCGGACGCTCCACCGTCTCGAGTTGGCCGGCGGCTGGCCGGGCGCGCTGCTGGCGATGCGCGTGTTCCGCCACAAGCGCGCCAAGCCGAGCTTCTGGCGCGTGTCGTGGCTGATCGCGGGGCTGCACTGCGCCGCGTGGGCGGCCATGGCGTGGGCGGACGTCGCGTGGGCGGCCGTCGCATCGTGGGGTCGTGGCTGAGCGCGCTCGCTGCCACCGCTGCGACGCGGCCGCCTGGGGCCCGCGAAGGCCCGTGTCGCGCTCAGCCCGCCAACCTAAACGTCAGGTTCACGCGCCGTGCGCCGAGCAAAGGGTGCTGACCATCCTTCAAGGGCGCCACGCCGTGGTACCTCAGCCTCGCCGGGCCGCCCCACACCACCACGTCGCCGTGCACCAAGGGGACGCGGATCGGGCGATCGCGCCGCGCGGCCCCGCCGAAGAGGAACACCGCCGGCAGGCCCAGCGACACCGAGACGATGGGCGCGCCGAAGTCCCGCTCGTCCTTGTCCTGGTGCAGCGAGAGGCGCGTCCCGGGCAAGTACTGGTTGATCAGGCACGCGTCGGGCTCGAAGCCGGCGAAGCCGCCCGCCGCCGCCGCCGCCCGGGCGAGCGCGCCGAAGCACGTCGGCATGGGTGGCCACGGGAGGCCGCTCAGCGGATCCCGCGGAGCGTAGCGATAACCGGAACGATCCGAGACCCAGCCCAGCGCTCCGCAGTTCGTCAGGCCAACCGACATGTGTTGCCCCCCGGGCGTCACCATGTGCCGGAAGGGCGCCTCGGCCGCGATGGCTTCGACGGCGCGCAGCACGGTCGGCGCGTCGCCTCGAGCGAAGCCACGGAGCAGCACGGCGCCGGGCTCCAGCCGGTGGCACGCGTCATCGGGCAGGTCGTCGAAACCAAGCGTCATCTGCTCGTCAGTCACCGGGCTTCCCCCTCGGTCTCCGGTCCCGACACTCCGCGAACCGCTTTCCCTGCTCGATTCACGCCGCGCGCAGGTAGCATGGGCACCCCACGTTGACGCGAGGTCGAGCCATGCGCCCGGACTGGTTCCACGATCTGGCCGCCCACAACGCCCTCGCCAACCTGCGCCTGTCGGGCGCGTGCGCGAAGCTGACGCACGCCGAGCTGATCGCGCCGCGCACCAGCTTCTTCCCCACCATCCTCGGGACGCTCGCCCACATCGCCATCGTCGACCTCTACTCCATCAGCCCCTCGACCTGCCCCCCAGATCCGCCACCCTCACCCCGACGCGAGGAGATCCCATGAACCTGCCCAACGCCGCAGCGTTGCTCGACTTTTGGTTCGCCCCCGAGACGCGCCCCTTCTGGTTCCGCAAGGACGCCGCCTTCGACGCCCGGCTCGGCGAACGCTTCGGGGCGCTGCGCGAGGCCGCCGCGGCCGGCGATCTCGACGACTGGGCGCAGACGCCCGAAGGCGCGCTGGCGCTGGTCGTCGCGCTCGACCAGCTGCCCCGCAACCTGCTCCGCGACGATCCGCGCGCCTTCGCGACGGACGCGAAGGCGCTCGCCGTCGCCGAGGCCGCGATCGAGCGAGGCCTCGACCGGCGGCTGCCCGACGACCAACGCGGCATGCTCTACATGCCCTTCATGCACTCCGAGTCGCGCGCGGCCCACGAACGCTCCATCGAGTTGTTCGCCGATCCGGCCTTCGCGAACCAGCTGGACTATGCGCAGCGACACAAGGCGATCATCGACCGCTTCGGCCGGTATCCGCACCGCAACGCCATCCTGGGACGAGCGTCGACGCCGGAGGAGGTCGCGTTCCTCAAGACGCCTGGGTCGGGGTTCTGACGCGCCCCCGTCCGGCGGTGCCCCGTCCGGCGGTCTGGGGCGAAACCGGCACCATCCCTCATGAATGCGCAGCGGCCTCATGAAAGAGCAGCGGCAGCCCCCACCACACCAACCCCCAACCCGCCGCGAGGCCCAGCCGTTCCACCCACGCCCACCTCTGCGTCCTCTGCGCGATCTCCGCGCCCTCTGCGAGAACTGCCCCCCAAGGCACCATCCCCCATCCAAGAGCAGCGGCAGTCCCCCCCCCACCGAGCCCCCCGCGGCGCCCAGCCGACGCCCCGTCGACCCATCAAAGCCCCGACCAGAACAGCGGCACATCCTCGGAGGGTGGCCGAATCGTCAATCGAGCGTCGCGCAGGAAGCTCGCGACCGCGTCGAGCGGCGAGCACCGTCGAACGGACGCGAGGCGCAGCTCGACCGGCAGCTTGCGGTGGTACGGACCCATTCCCAGCACGCGCGCGAGCCGCTTCTCGTGGGCGCGGACGTGACGCACAACGTCGGCCTCGGAGGGGCGGGGCATCTCGGTCAACGGGACGCTCAACACGAGCACCATCGGCGTCGTCCCGAGCACCGCGTCCTTGCCAACGCTCGCCTTGACCCGTTCGGAGAGGAACAGTCCGCCCAACGCA
>CALBMW010000096.1 GCA_937896275.1 uncultured Myxococcales bacterium | reverse complement strand
CGCCGGCCCCGCCCTCGGCCGCCCGAATGCTGACCGCGTCGAGTCGCAGCCCGCCCGCGCGACGCGCCAGCACACCGTAGGTCGGCGCCCCGGCCGCCCCGGCGCGCCCCGGCTCGAGCACCAGCCAGCTCAAGACGGTCGCCGCGGCGATGTCCGTGGCCCGCACGGCGACGCGCGCGTCGGCACCGTCCACGCCGGCGATCAGCGTCTCGTTGCCCGCGTCGCGCTGCCAGCCCTCGCCGTAGCCGCCGTGCACCGAGACGCCCTCGACGACCACGAAAGCAGGCAGTCGACCGGCCCGCACCGCCACCTGCGCGCCGCCCGCGCCGAGCGCGGCCTCGAGCGTCGCGAAGGGTGCACCCTCGCTGCCGTCGCCCCCGACCGGCGCGGCCGGATCGACGAAGACCAGCGTCTGGCGGTCCCCATCGATGCCATCGCAGTTCGCGTCGACGAAGGCCGCGTCGGGGATGTCGGCCACGCCCGGATGGACGTCCCCGTCACCGTCGTCGCAGTCGTCGGCGTTGGCGACCTGGCCGGGCTCGGCGGGACAGGTGGGGGTGGCATGGACGTCCCCGGCGCCGTCGCCGTCGAGGTCCGGCCACCCTGCATCGAGGCCCTCGTCGAGGACGCCGTCGCAGTCCTGATCCACGCCGTCACAGACCTCTTCGGCCGGCAGCACCTGACCGACGCACGCGCCCCACATGCCCTCGGCGCAGGCCTGCTCTCCGCCTTGGCAAGCGCCGGTACCCTGCGCCTCGGCCCCACCCTCGAAGCAACCTCGGCTGACGTGCTGGTCGACCTCGCCGTCGCAGTCCTCGTCCCGGCCGTCGCAGGTCTCGGCGGCGCCGGGGTGGACCGTGGCGTCGAGGGGCGCGCAGTCGTCCGCGTCGGCGGCCTGATCGCCGTCGTCGTCGTCGTCGCATGCGTCGCCGCGACCATCCGCGTCCGTGTCGACCTGCTCGGGGTTGCTCACGGTCGGGCAGTTGTCGGTCTCGGAGGGCGCGCCGTCGCCATCCCCGTCCCCGTCGACGCAGTCGGCCAAGCCATCGTGATCGCTGTCGGGGAAGGTCTCGTCGGACAAGCCATCGCAGTCGTTGTCGAGGCCGTCACACAGCTCCGGCGAGGCGATCACCTCGCCCACGCAGCCCACCTGCCAGGCGCCATCGACGCAGCGCTCGGCGCCGCGCGTGCAGACCCCCACCGGCGACAGCTCATCGCACGTACGCGCCAGGTTCTCGTCGACCTCGCCGTCGCAGTCGTCGTCCAGGTCGTTGCAGCCCTCGGCCTCGGGCAGCGTCTGGCCCAGGCAGCCCCCGAACTCGCCATCGGTGCACACGCGCACGCCGTTGACGCACTGCCCGTTGCCCTGCGTGCCGGGCGGGCCCTCCCAGCAAGGACGCTCGACCTCCTCGTCGATCACGCCGTCGCAGTCATCGTCGAGAGCGTTGCAGATCTCTTCGGCGGGCACGCAGGCGTCGAGTCGCGGCGCGGCGTCGATCGGCGTGGCGGCGTCGGTCGATCCCGCATCCGCCGAAGGCGAGGCGTCGAACGGCGCGCTGGCGTCACGGCCCGGCGGCAGGGCATCGCCCGGGACGGAGGCTGCGTCCGCGGCCGCGTCGACCGCGCCACCCGAGGCGGCGCCGCCGTCGTCACAGGCGGCCGCTCCGAGGGTGAGGGCGCAAAACAGGGTGCAATGGAGAGTGTGTCGCATGCGCCGAGTAGAACCCGGAACGGCGCGCGAAACCAGTGGGTGCGGCGCCACGCAGGTCGGGTCTCCGCGCTCGGTCGACGCGGCTGCGGGCGTTCTGCTGTCGGCCTTCTGCTGTCGGCCTTCTGCTGTCGGCCTTCTGCTGTCGGCCTCCTGCGGCCAGCGTTCAGCTTTGCCGCCGCGCCATCTTTCGACGGTCGGCGCTCGCAGGCACAGTTTCGGGGACCGGCCCGTCGGAGCACGGCCGCGGCGACGACACCTCCCGCTCACAGACGGCTGACGGTCGCGGGCTCGAGAGCCTACTGGGGCACGCAGACGTTCGCCTTCCGGCTGGCCTGCCCGTACCGGGCGCGCTCCACGCAGGCTTCGCCGGAACCGCACTCGGGGCCGCTGCGGGCCGCATCGCAGGTGCGGACGCACTGGCCGCCATCGCCCAGGCCGGTGTCGACCGCGCAGAAGGTGGTCGGGTAGCCGGGCAGGTCGTCGCAGTAGCGCTGGCAGCCCTGGACGCACACACCCCGATCGCCCTCGCTGGCCTTCGCACAGTCGAGGCCGTCGAGACAGTCCGTGCCGGCCAGGCAGCCGTCACCCACGAAGCCGGCGCCGCCCGGCAGGCACACCTTGCGGGTGGTGCGGGGCTCGTTGAAGCGGCCGGTCGTGCGCGCGGCGAAGCGGTCGTAGGGACGGCACTCGAAGTTCTCGGCCACCACCTGGTTGACGCAGATGCCCTCGCGCGGCGCCTGGGGATCGGCCACGCAGAAGGTGTAGGGGTAGCCGGCCTTATCGGGGCAGGCGCGGGTGCATGGCATCGTGCACCAGCCGCGGCCGCTGTAGGGGTTGAGCTTGCAGGCGCCGCCCTCGTAGGTGCAGTCGCTGTCGATCGCGCACTCGGCGCCGACCCAGGTGTCCTTCACGTTGACCCGCACGTCGTCGCCGCTGCGCTCGGCCTCGCGGTGCATGTAGACCGGCACGTGGGCGACGCCCTTGATGCGGGCGTAGACCTCGAGGATGCCGTCGGCCTCCATGCGGAAGCACCCGTGCGACACGAAGCCGCGGCGCAGGTTGCCGCCGTTGGCCGCGCGGTAGTTGTCGATGGGGCCATGGATACCGTAGTTGCCATAGAACGACAGGAAGGGCAGGCCGGCGAAGACCGGCGTGCCCGAGGGGCCGTGCCAGGTCTTGCAGGGCTGGATGGTGCTGGGCGTGATCTCGAACGTGTTGCCGCCGTGCAGCAGCACGGCCTGATAGGACAGGGACTCGCCGAAGTTGCGCGACCCCTGGCTCTTGTCGATGGCGCCCGGGCCGATGGGGAAGACCTTCTCGAAGCCGCTGACCGGATCGTAGAGGCGAAGCGTAAGCCCGTGAACTGAAAGGTGAATCTCTGGCTTCACCAGCACCTCGTAGTCGGGCAGCGCCTTGCACTCGAGGGCGTGCCCCCACTGGCCGTCGGCCTTCGCGTCGTCGGCGGAGATGTCGCCGAGCGGCAGGTCGTCGCCCGCGGCCGGCGTGGTGGCGGGGTCGGCGGTGCTCGCCTCGTCGTCGGTGCCGCAGGCTGCCAGGAGCAGGAGCGGCAGCAGGCACAGGAGCGAGCGGAGGTGCTTCGGGGCGGTGGGGGTGTTCATGGGCGGCCCGTCAAAGCACGGCGTGTGCCAGCGCGTGGAGCCCCGGCGCGAGCCGAGCGTCAGACGCTCTCAGGTGCCCGAGAGCAGGTTCAACGCCAGGTTCTGGCTGACGTTGGCCTGCGCCAGCACCGAGACGCCGGCGGTGCGCAGGATCGTGTTGCGCGCCAGATCGGCCGTCTCGGCCGCGAAGTCCACGTCGATGATCCGGCTGCGCGCCGCGGTCAGGTTCTCACTGGCGTTCTCGAGGTTGCTGAGCGTGGACTCGAGGCGGTTCTGCGTGGCACCCACGCCGGCTCGCACGCCCAGCACGTGATCGAGGGCCACGTCGGCGATGTCGATGGCCCGCTCGGCGCCGGCCCGCGTGCTGATGTCGACCGTCCCGATGGCGTTGCTGCCGTCGACGCCGAAGAGCACCGTGCCCGCGCCCCCGCCGTAGCCGATGGCGCCCGCGGCGCCGGCCGCGTTGATGACGAGCTCGACGTTCTCTTTGGACTGCAAGGTGAGCGTGCCGCCCGTCACCACGATGCTGGCAAGTCCATTGTTCAGGCCGGTCACCGCGGCGGCCGCCGCCGTGCTGGTCTGCACCGAGATGTTGCGCCCGTCGGCGGCCGTGAGGACGAGCTGACTGTTCTCGTCGAGCGAGGCGATGACGCCCGTGGTGTCGGCCACCGCGTTGATGGCGTTGAGGAGGCTGTCGTCGGCGTCCGCCGCCTGAACGGTGATGCCGGTGATGACCTGGCCGTTCACCGTGATGTTGTCGACCGCGTCGAGGTCACCGCCGGCCGGCGAGGCGTCGCCCGTGACCACGGTCTCGTTGGCGATCGCGTGCACCCCGGTGAAGGACGACACGTCGTTGATGGCCGCCGCCTTGGCGATGGCGGATCCGGTCCTCTTGGTGGTCGACAGCGCGTCGTCGACGTCCACC
>CALBMW010000095.1 GCA_937896275.1 uncultured Myxococcales bacterium | reverse complement strand
CAGCGCCGTCTGGCCGCCCATCGAGTGCCCGACGATGACGGGCCGATCCGCGCCGACCTCGCGCGCGAAGGCCAGCACCACGTCGGCCATGGCGTCCATGGTGTAGGGGAAGCTCGCGGGCTTGCTCGACTTGCCATAGCCGATCATGTCGAGCGCCAGCACGCGGTAGCCCCGCGCGGCGAAGTGATCGAGCTGGTAGCGCCAGAACTTCAGGTACGAGCCGAGGCCGTGCACGAAGATCAGCGTCCGCTCGCCCCGCGCGTTGAGCTCGACGTAGTGCACCTTGGTGTCCGCCGACAGGTCATAGTGCGCGTTGATGTCGGGCAGGACGGCGTCCTTCTCGGGCCAGGGGTCGCCCTTCACCGAGGTGTAGGGGATTGCATCGAAGGCGAGGGGCGCGTCATGGACGTAGCTCTTGACGCAGCCGGCGAGGGCGATCGCGGCCATGAACGGCGTCAGTCGACCGAGCGTGGTGGCCATCTCAGAACCCGTACCAGGTGAAGGTGGAGAAGACCGCGTAGGGGTTGGCATCGACCTGCAGGTTGACGTCGTAGAAGTCGCCCACCGCCAGGTAGCCGGCGTGCAGCCCCACGGTCATCAGGTAGCGGATCTGCCAGAGCAGCTCGGCGTTGAACTCGGCGCCGAGGGTGCGGCCTCGCCTCACGTTGTCGGGGCTGGGCGGTGGATCGGCGTCGCTGCGTGCCACCGCGGTGCCCAGCTTCAGGGTCAGCGTGTCGGGCACCAGATCCTTCGAAGCGGTCAGGATGGCGGTCTGCAAGCCATACCCGCGGTTCGAGATGTCGGTGACCGCGCCGGTATAGTTGCTGACGGTGCTGGTGAACGGAAACAGTAGTAATGTCTTGTGGTTGAACCACACCGCGCCCGGCAGGCCGTAATGGTTGAGCGTGAAGACGCCGGTGTACTTGTCATCTCTCACGTCGTCGTCGCCGCTGGTGTACATGCCTTCCAGCGTGATGAGATCCCCGGTCGTCTTGCCATAGTTGTAGAGCAACTCGAGGTTCGCGGCGTAGCCCAGCAGGTCCAGCGACTCGTTGAGCTGGGTGGCGTCCTTCTTCGAGTCGAAGTGCCCCGTGTCGAGCATGAAGAAGCCGGTCGCGGCGAAGTCGCCCGTGCGGAAGTGGATGTTGTGGTTGAAGTTCAGGCCGAGCCAGGTCACGGCGCCCGAAGCGTTCTCGATGTCCAGGTCGGCCACGCCCGTGTAAGGGAACAGGCCGGTCGACGAGGGGCCGCTCTTGACGAGGCCCTCGTAGGCGAAGGCCGAGCCGTCGGTGTCGTCGCGCAGGTGCCAGACCGAGGCGCCGATGGTCGTGCCGGGGGCGACGTCGTAGGCATAGTCGGCGGTCAGCAGGTAGGCATAGGACAGGCGGG
>CALBMW010000094.1 GCA_937896275.1 uncultured Myxococcales bacterium | reverse complement strand
AGGACGAGCGAAGGCTTCAGCGCGGCAAGTCGAAGCGGGCGGACAAGGCCGCGTGATCGGAGCCCGGACGGCCCGTGTGCTCGTGGTGGGTGCGGGCCGAGCCCGGCACGTACGCGCCGGCCGCGCCTCGCGCGCGCAGGATGTAATCGATGAGGATGTTCCGTCCCTGGTAGCGGAAGGTCCAGGCGGTGCCGAGCGGCAGATCCAGGCCGATCCGCTCGAGCTGAGCGTCGCCCTCGAGCGCTCGCAGGGGTGGCGAGCCCGGGTCGTCGTTCAAGTCGCCCGCCAGCACGACGAGCGGCGCAGCGGAGATCGGTGGCCTCGTAGTCCTCGGGATCGGGCGGGATGGCGCTGTCGAACCGGAAGCCCCCGCCGCGCGCGGCGCCACCGCCGACCGGGTGACAAGCGCCGAGCCGTGTCACGACGAGCCGTGTCGCGCCGAGCAGCGTCGCGACGAGCCGTGTCACGACGAGCCGTGTCGCGCCGAGCACGGCGCGCGCGACGTGGTGACGCGGCAGCGGCCGAGCGTGTGAGCGCGGCGTCCGTGCGGGGGCGCGCGGGGGCGGGCGACGCCAGGGCAGGCCCCGGCTCACACCCGAAGCACCGCGGGTCGATAGCCCTCGCCCGTCACCTCGTGCCCCAGGTAGCCCAGCGGGTTGCAGTGGAAGTCACACGCGCCGATCCGGAAGCCCGCCGCGTCGTGCGTGTGGCCGAACACCCAGCACGCGGCGCGCCCCAGCAACTCCTCGGGGAGTTGGCAGAGAAAGAAGCGATTGAGTTCGCTCGTGGTCGGCCCCGACCACCGGGGGTGCACGCCGCGCCGGTCGGGGATGTGATGCGTGATCACGACGTCTCCGGCCCGCACCGTCCTCTCGAGGAAGGCCGCTGACCGCGCGTTCACGTCGTATACCCAGTCCACGAACCGGGGGATGACCCGAAAGTCGGTCAGCGCGCGCGCAAAGACGTCGTTGCCGGGCGCGTCCGCGAACCAGAGCGTGCTGCCCACGAACCGCGCGCCGGCCACCTCGACCACGCGATCCTCGAGGACGCGAAAGGTCGGCCGGCGGGCCTCGAGCTCCGCGAGGGCGCCATACACGTCCTCGCGGGACGTGCCGTAGAACTCGTGGTTGCCGCAGACCATCACCACCTGAGGGTAGCGATCCACGAGCCGCTCGAGCGCGGGCAAGCAGCGGGGCACCACCCCGACGTCACCCGCGAGCACCAGCACGTCGGCCCCCGCCGGGTCGAGCCCGTCGACGAAGGACGCGCCACCGTCGCGGTGAAACTCGAAGTGCACGTCGCTCATGAGGTGCAGGGTGGGCATGCCTTCGCCTTTCGGCCGCGGAGACGTCTCGAGGCCATCTCCGTCGACCCTCCGCGCCTGCCGTGTTCACCGTGGGACTTCACCGTGGACTCTTCCGTGGGACTTCACCGTGGGACTTCACCGTGGGACTTTTCCGTGGACTTCACTTTGGGACCTGCGGCCACGGCGAGCAAGGTCGTGCGCCATCGAGGGCCCTGGCTCGTTTTGGGTGGCGCCCCGCGCAGTCTGCGTCACAATGAGCACCTGCCGGGGGACGCGGGGCGGGGGTCGCCGCGTCGGCCGGCCGCTCGCTAACACCCCCCGCGAAAGGTGTGCCCATGCTGCGCCCTCGACTGCTGTCGCTCTACACCCTGGCCACCTGCCTCGCGCTGGGAGCCTGCGCATCCGAGAGCCAAGCGCCCACGCCGGCGGAAGCCACGCCCGCCGCGGCCGAGCCGGAGACGCCGACCACCACGGTGGCCGAGCTGGCGGCGGCCGCACCGGACGCGCCCGTGATGGTCGCTCCCGCCGTCCCCGGGGTGGCCGCGCCGGACGGACCGGGGTTGGCCGCGCCCGAGCTGGCCGCGCCTGAGATGGCCGCGCCTGCGATGGCCGCGCCTGAGCTCGCCGGGGCGGCCGAACCGGACGCGCCCGCGATCACCGAGGCCCAGGCCGAGGCCTTCCGACAGGCCATGCTGCACCCACCGCCCCCCCCCGAGCCCAACCTCGCCCCGTCCGCTGCCCCTCCCCCCGGCGATCGAAAGCCGGCCGCGGGTGCCACACCAGGCGCCGAGATGCCGACCGTCCAGGCGCCCGGACCGATGAAGGGCGTGCCGCTCGCCCCGACCGTCGATCCCTCGGTCCCCGGCCTGGAGGTGCCGCTTGCCGGATCCGGCCCGCACCTGGGACAGCCGCTCGCGAGCCGCCTGACCGGGGCCACCCGCGTCCGCGTGGCGAAGAAGATCATGGGGCCCGAGGGCTCGCCGGTCGCGATCTCGGCCGAGGTGGTCAGCGCCGACACCGTGGCCCGCCTCACCGCGCTCATCGATCCCAGTCAGACGCTCACGGGCGCCAGCCCACGCTGCCCCGCCGCCTGGACCGTGACGCTGTTCGCCGCCAATGGGGCCGAGCTCGGCACGGCGGGAGCCTGCGCCATGGCGATCGGCGACCGGCCCAGCGCCTTCTCGCCCGGCTACTTCGAGGACGGGCTGGACAAGTCACGCTACGGCATCAACGTCAACGACGGTGCGGCCTTCGCCGACGCCATCGAAGCATCCCTGAAGCGCTAGGAGTCTGCTCCCGATGAGAGGGCCGGCGCTGGTCGCGCATCATCGAGCGCGCCGGGTGGCCGAGCGCCGTCGATCGCGCGGCGAAGGTCATCCGAACGCTCGACCCCTCCCAGGCGCCGCGGGCGCGATGTGCCGCGTGACCCCCAGAGCCCTCCTCATCGTCAGCGCGCTGCTCACGACGCCGACCGCGGCGTCCGCTCAGGCGGAGCCCGCCCCCCAGCTGGAGGCGGGCGCGCCGACGATCGCCCACCAGCGCTACCTCGTGGGGCGGCGGCTCTACGTCGACGGGCGCTTCAGCGAAGCGGCGGGCGAGTTCCGGGGCGCATTGGCGTTGTTCCCGGGCTCGGCGAAGCTGGCCTTCAACCTGGGCCGCTCGCTCGAGCGGGCGGGCGATCTGGCGGGGGCGGTCGCGGCCTATCGCCGCTACGTGGCGCTCGATCCGCAAGGCGACGATCTGACACCGCTCATCGACGGCCTCAACGCGCGCATCACCGCGGCGCGCCCGACCCTGGTGCTGAGCACGGCGCCGGCGGGTGCGCGGGTGCTCCTCGATGACGCCGAGGCGCCGCTCGAGGCGCGCACGCCCAGCCGACTGCAGGTCGACCCCGGCACGCACGTGCTGCGGTTTCGGCTGGAGGGCTATGCGGAGGCTGTGCGCTCGGTGCGCGCCGACCAAGGCGGCGAGAGGCTCGTCGAGGTGACGCTGGACGCCGTGGCGGCACAGGCCCCGCTGCCGGGCGAGCCCGGGACCCCCTTGCGGCCGTGGATCGGGTGGGGCCTGTTGGCGGCGGGCGTCGGCGCGGGCGTGGCGTCCGGCGTTCTGTTCGGGCAGGCGACGGCCACCGCCGACGACGCCGACGCGCTGGGGCCCGCGTACGCGCATCGGGCCGAGCGCGACGCGCTGCGCGAGGACTTCGACGGGCAGGTGCTGGGCGGCCGGATCGCAGGCGGGCTGGGGGTCGCGCTCGTCGGCGGCGGCCTGGCCGTCCTGCTGTGGCCCGACGACGCGCCGGTCACGGTGTCGCCGAGCGTCGGCGGGGCAGCCCTCAGCGCGCGCTTCTGAGCCCGCCCCCCAAAGTTCGATGCGCGTAACGATGATTGCGCCGACGCTTCCCCCGAGAGTACGGTTCCGCGCCCGCACGAGCGTTTGCGGCGCGGTACCGGGGAGGAGACGAACCCATGAAGAGCCTCGAAATGAATCAAAGGTGGCTGGCGCTGGCGCTGGGTGGCGCCCTTTTCTTTGGCTGTGACGACGGCGGAGGCGGAACGACCGCCGACGCTGGCGGCCAAGGAGGCGCAGGCGGCCAGGGCGGCGCGGGCGGCCAGGGCGGCGCGGGCGGCCAGG
>CALBMW010000093.1 GCA_937896275.1 uncultured Myxococcales bacterium | reverse complement strand
TGGCCGTCCGCACCGGGCGGACCGGCCGACCCCGCTGGGCCGCGCTCCCCCGCTGGGCCCTCGGGTCCCACGGGGCCCTGGGAGCCCTGCGCGCCCGTCGGGCCCTCGGGTCCGCCGGGGCCCGCCTGTCCCTCCGCGCCGGTGGAGCCCGACGCGCCCTCTGGACCTTCGCAGGCCCACGCCGCGAGCGCGACGCAGATCGTGGCGAGCCTCACTAGCGGCCTCGTGGGGGACCTCATGGTCGCTCTCCTCTCAACGGAAGCGGTGGCAGCCGTTGCATTGACTGACGCCGTCGGCTTCCTTGGGGTGACGCTTCACGCGTTTCATGTCGTGACAACGGACACACGCGGCCGCCGCGGGGGCCTGGGGATCGTGCCCGTCATGGCAATCGGGACACGCGCGGTGCTCCTCGTGCGCGTGCAGGCCGTCCTGGCGCACGTCCGGGTGGCAGCCGTCGCAGCTGCGGGGCGGCGTGGCGCGGCCCACGTCGTGGGCGCGCACACCGTGGCACGCCTTGCAGTCGCGGTGCTTCGCGACCACGGACCCGGTCGTCTCGTTGACCTGCTTGCGGTGACAGTCGGCGCACTGCTTGGGCGCCCGCTCCTTGTGCGGCGCGTGGCAGCGACCGCAGTCCTGGTGCGCCGCCGCGGTCACCCGGTCGGGGCCGCGCGCGGCGAACTGCTTGCCGATGCCCTCGTGACAGTCGAGGCAGGTCTCGCGCGTCACCCGATCGTCGACCACGTGCCAGGGGTGGCAGCTCTGGCACTTCTGGTGCTCCACGGGCAGCGCCGCCACGCGCCGCGTCCGCTCGGCGTGGCAGCTCGCGCAGGGCGCCGCCTTGCGGTCCTTGGGCCGGTGCGCCGTGTGGCACTTGCTGCACTGCAGGTGCTCGGTGGGCTCGCCGACCGTGGCCGCCAGGATCGCCTTGTGGCAACGACCGCAGTCGTCCTTGGGGGCGGCCGCGCGGCCGTGTGTGCCGTGGCAACCGGTGCACCGCTGGTGCTCGCGCGGTCCGGTGAGCACGTCGGCGCGCTCGGCCCGGTGGCAGCGCACGCAGGTCGCCGCCTCGGAGGGCGCGTGGACCTCGTGGCAAGACTGGCACGAGCGGTGCGCCGGCGCCTCGGCCGAGCGCACGCGATGCGCCTTGTCCTCGTGACAGTCCTGGCACTGGGGCGTGTCCGGCTTCCGGTCCGCGTGCGGGTCGTGGCAGTTCTCGCAGGTCTGGTGCTCGGGCACCGGCGTGTCCGCGAGGATGCGGGCGTTCTCTCGATGGCAGTCGGCGCAGGTGTCGGCGGCGACCTCGCCGGGAAGGTGCGGGCGGTGGCAGTCGACGCACGCGTGGTGGTCGCGGACGCCGACCTTGTCGGACTCCTCCTCGTGACAGGCACGGCAGCGCGGCTCCACCGCCGGATCGGCGTGGGGCTCGTGGCAGGTCGCGCAGCGCTCGTGCGGACCGGTGGCGTGCGCCATCGCCTCGACCTGGTCGGCGTGACACTCGGTGCACGGCAGGGCGGCGCCGTCGCGGCTCGGACCGTCGGCGGCCAGGACACCCACGGCGTCGTGCACCGGGTGGCACGTGCTGCAGTCGAAGCCCTCGTGCCACCCGGTGTGGAGCTTGATCGGGCTGTCGCCCGCGTCCGCGTGGCAGCGCCCGCAGTCCTCACTCGTGGGGATGAGCCCCCGCGCCGAGTCGCCCATATAGTCGTGGCAGGTCGTGCAATGCTGCTTTTGCATGGGCGACAGCCCAACCACCTGATTCGAATGACATTTTTCACACATCTGATCCGTCGGCACGAACTGATGCACCTGGGGCGCGTGGCACGTGACGCACTCGATGCGATGTTCGCCCCAGTGGACGGCGTGGCCCGCGGACTGACCGATCTGCTTCCACCGGGGGTCGGTCGACAGGTGACAACTCCCGCAGATGCTCGCCGGCACCTCGGCGTGCTTGACGACGGCGTCGGGGCTCTCGGTGATGGTCACCCACATCTGGTGCAGGTTGCTCATCAGGTCGCCGGGGTGGCAGGTGTGACAGTTGACCTTCTTGTGTCCGCTCTCGGACCAGCGCCCGAAGGCGTCGTCCATCAGGTGGCAGCTCGTGCAGAAGGTCGGGTCGTTCTGGATGTAGTCCCAGCCGCGCCAGGCCGTGATCGATCCGGCGACGGCGATGACGCCGAAGGTGGCCAGGATTGCGACTTTGTGGCGAGCCCAGAAGGCCTTCACAGTGACTCTCCGTGGCAACGATTGCAGGGGGCATCGCGCCGCGGGTCGCCCACGGGGCGGCGACCCGCGTGGGGCGAGCCGCCCGGGCGGCCGGGGGCGTGGCAGGTCACGCAGAGATCTCCGCCTGCGCCTCCGTGGCACGCGGCGCAGGCCAGGATGTCGCGCCGGGCCTCGACGCCATGACGGTTGCCCCCGAGCCCCGGCGATGCCCAGCCGGCGGCGTGCGGCGTCAGGCCCCCCGGCCCCCGACCGGCCGCGGCGTGGCAGGTCTGGCAGCTCCGCTCGGTGTGGCAGGTCAGGCAGATCTGGCCCTCGATGCGCGCCTCCCAGGCGTGGCGCTCCAGGTAGTTCGACCGGTGCACGAAGCCACGGTCGGGGCGGTCCGGCCACGCCTGCGAGGCCGCCATCGGCGCGCGCGTCGAGTGGCAGTCGGCGCAGAAGCTCTGACTGTGACACTGGCCGCAGCGCGCCACGTCGTGCAGGGCCTCGGCCGGGTGCCGATACAGGTAGTCGCCGCTGTGCGCCTGGTGGGTCACCGGCACGAGCGGGTAGTTGGTCAGCGACACGTGGCACCGATCACAGTTGAGCCCTTCGAGCCACGCCGCGTGGCACTGCTGGCAGTCGTCCATCGTCGGGATGGCGCCCTGGCGTGCCGAGGTCTGACCGGCGGCCTGGCGGTGACAGCGGACGCAGTCGCCGCCGACCCGCTCGAGATGGGGACCGTGCCGAAAGCGCAGGCTCTCCGCGAGCGCGGTGAGCGCGACCTCCTCCTCGGGCTCCATGTGGCACGACAGGCACCGCTGCTTGGCAGGCGCGCGGTCGTGGGCCGCCGCGTGGCACCCCACACAGGTCGCGTCGGTGGGCAGGTGCAGGCCGTCGGTCTCTCCAACGCCCTCGTGGCACCGCGTGCAGTGGACGCCCGCGCGCACGTGAGGCAGGTGCCCGACGTGTGCCGCGGCCGGCTCGCGCGGGGCCTCGTGACAGCCCAGCAGCAGCGCGCCGACCCCCAGCATCCACCCGCCCAGGCGTCCCCCCCGACTCACGGCCCACCTCCCCACCGGACGGGCGCCCCGATCGCGTGCTCCAGGATCACGACCCCGCTCAACCGCCCCGCCCAACGCGGCGTGCGGGCCCCCTCGAGCGCCCCGTAGGCGAACCACCCCTCCCAAGGCTCGAAGCCGGCGCCGGCCCGCGCCAACGCGGCCGGATCGCCGTCCACGTCCACATCGCCCAGCGTCTCGAGGGTGGCAAAGATCGAGCGCCACAGGGGCCACCGAGCCGCGGCCCGAGCGCTGCCCGAGCGACCCACGCGGTCCAGGCGCGCGGTGGCCTCGACGATGACCGTGGCACCCGCCCGCGGATAGAGGTCCGCGCCCAAGCGCCAACGGCTGCCGCCCACGCGATCCTCGCTGTACACCACCGCCGCGTCCGCCCGCAGCCGCAGCCAACGCACGGTCAGCCACTCCGCCAGCGCGCCGATCTCGTCGCGCAGGTCCTCGGCGAAGACCGCCAACAGCTCGTCGGGCTCGAGCAGCAGATCCACGCGCGTGTGGCGACCATAGGCGCGCAGCCACACCGTCTCGCCGGGGCGGAGCGCCGCCTCCAGGCGGGCGTCGACCACGGCGCGCTGATCCACGTCGGCGGTGGCCACGGCCATCAGCTGCCAGCGCTCGCGCGCGCCGCGCCAATCACCGCTCAGCGTCCAGCGCGTGCGCTCGTGGGCATCCTCGGGGCGCTGATGGATCACGCCGACGCCGAACCAGCCGCGGGTGAAGGGCGAGAAGCGGGCCTCAGCGCCCAACTCGGGGGTGTCGCCCAGGGGCTCGCGCGGCTCGAGTCCACCGAGGCCGGCGCGGGCGCTGACCTCGACGCGTCGATCCAGGGCGAGGGTGCCGGTGATGCCGTCGACCGCCTGGAGGCGCTGCCCGCCAACGCGGGTCCACTGTCGGCCCAAGGTCAGGCGCAGCGGTCCCATGGTCCGCGCGAGGAGCAGCGTCGTCACGTCGCCGCTGAGCGCGTCCTCGGCGTAGCTGGCCGAGCCCGGCGCGTGCGCCACCCAGCCCGAGGCCTCGGCGTCCCACTCACCGTGGGCCGACAGCCGAAAGTTGCCCAGCGCGGCGGGCTCGATCCTCCCGTCTGGATCCGGCACCGACGAAGGATCGAGCCGCAGGTAGATTCGACTGCGCGCCGAGACCGTGGGCACGGGCTCCTCGGAGCGGGCCCGTGGGGACGCGGCGAGGACCAGCAGGAGTGGGAGCGCGCGCCTCATCGGAAGTCCACCTTTCCGTCGACGTGGCGGCGTTGGTCGATGATGACGTCGTCGACGTCGATGACCGATGCGTGGCACAGCGAGCACCCCTGGGGCGGGTGCTCGGGCGGCGGGATGGCGTGGCAGCCCCCGCAGTCGGCCGTGGCCGAGGGCCCGCCCCATGTCGGCGTGGGCGTGGCGGCCCCGGGGCCCGCGTGGCAGGCGGTGTCCGTGCAGTCGCCCGCGTCGTAGCGGCCCCAGACGAGCGCGACCTCGGCGGGCGCGGGATCAAGGTGCCCCGGGGCGTCCACGCGATCAGGGACCACGTGGCAGGTCGCGCACGCGACCGCGGCCCCGCGCGACCCCGACACATGGGCGAGGTGTGAGCCTGTCTCGGGGGGAAACCCGTGGCAGGCGTCGCAACGATCGGGCAGGCGCGCCTGGACGAGGCCGTCGACGTGCGTGGGCGCGAGCGGAGACGGGTGGCACGTGGTGCACGGGGCGTCGACGAAGTGCCGCGGGGGGGGGGCGCCGTGGCAGGCGTCACACCCCTGGACAGTCTCGGGGCGACCCCAGACCGGCGCGCCCGTGCCGTGGCAGCCGACCTCCGCGCAGCCACCGTCCCGCGGGTCGTAGGCGCCACCCACCACCAGCACGACGTCGGTGATGCCGTCGAGGTGGCCCGGGGTCAGCGGTCGACGCGGCACCGGGTGGCAGGCGTCGCAGTCGAAGCGCGCGTGCTTCGCGTGGCTGCCGGCGGGCACGACGCGGCCGCCCTCGGCGTGACAGGCGTCGCAGTCGGCGGCGCCGAGCGCGCGCACGTCCACCCGGCCGTCGACGTGCTGCGCGGGCAGGGCGATGGTCAACTCGGGGCCGGCGGTGAGGTGGCAGCGCGCGCAATCGCCGCGCGGGTGGCCCACCGGGGGCAGACCGTGGCAGGTGCCGCAGGGCGCGTCGCCGGTCCAGGCGGGGCGGTCGGCCCCGTGACAGCGGGTGTCGGCGCAGGAGGCGCCGGTCCAGGTCGCCGTACCCTCGCTGGGCTGCGCAGCCTCACCGAAGACGACCTCGGCGCGCCCCGGCGTGTCGTCCTGAACGTGGCCGGGCCACTCGACGGCCGCGGGCACCAGGTGGCAGGTCGCGCAGGCTACCGGCTTCGCGTTCGTCGGCGCGCCATGGGCGGCGTGCGCGCCGACGCCCCGGTTCGAGCGGTCGCTGCCGCCGTCGAGCGCGCGGGGCGGCGCGGGATCGCCGTCCTGGCCGTGGCAGCCGTCGCAGGGCAGCCCCCGCCAGTCCACCGCCTCGACACGCCCGTCCAGATGGCGAACCGCGTCCAGGATGACGGTGCCGGTGGGATCCACCACGCCCTCGTGGCAGCGGTCGCAGCGATCCGCCGGGTGCGCGGGGGGCGGGACGCCGTGGCAATCACCGCAGACGATGGGATCACCGCCCCACACCACCGTGGGGCGCGCCGCGCCGCCGCCGCCATGGCAGGCCGTGTCGGCACAACGGGCGGTGCTCGCCTCATAGGTGGGCGCGGCGCCGAGGGCGCGCGCGAGGCCGGCGAAGCGCACGTCGTCCGCGCCGCGGTCCTGAAGGTGACCGGGGGTCGCGAGATCGCCGGGCACGGGGTGGCAGGTCGCGCAGTCGAAGGCCGCGTGCCGAGCGTGCGCGCGATCGCGGGTGCCGTCGCGGTGGCAGACCGCGCAGTCCTCGGGGCCCTGCGCATGACAGTCGACGCAGGCGCCGGGCCCCTCGTCGCGGGCGTGGCACGCGTCGCACTGCGCGAGGTCGTCGCCCGACGCCCGCAACGCGCGCGCGTGGCCACCCTCCTCGCCCCAACCGGGCGGGTGCAGGCCCGCGTCGCGCCCGGTCAACGCGTCCGGCTCACCGCAGGCGACGAGCAGAGCCACCAGGGTGGCGAGAGTGGATGGGCGCGTGGGGCGAAACACACGTCACCGTCCCTCGAGCGGAACGGGCTGCCCGAACAGGGCCTCGAAGCGGAGCACCCCGAAGTCGGCGTCCATCGCGTGACAGGCGTTGCAGGCGTTCCGGATGGCCGGCTCGCCGGCGACCACCGCGTCGCGCGTCTCGTGGGGCGCGATGATGCGGAAGGTGTGCGCGTGGATGTCGTTGGGCTCGGCGCTGCGCGCGGTCGCCGGCATGTGGCAGCCCGTGCAGCGCGAGGCGCCGGTGGTGGACGGCGCGTAGGTACGGTGCTGGGTGTGCGCCCGGATCTCGTCCTGGGTCGAGAAGCCATGGGGCGCGTGGCAGGACAGGCACAGGCTGTTGTCGTCCGCGGGCAGCCGGAGTTGAGCCTTCAGGCCACCGCCGTGCGGGCTGTGACAGTCGAAGCAGGTCACGAGGTGGAAGGGGTTGTGGCCGTGGCCGCCGCCCGCCGCCGCGGCGCTGGCCTGCTCGGTGTATTGCTGCTCACTCGCGCGCGCCGGGGTGCTGCCGTCGTAGCGCAGGCTGAACACGGCGTCCGCGGGTACGAGGGCGGCGTCGAGCGGCTCGCCGAAGCCCAATTGACCCTCGGCGCCGCGGGCCTCGACCCAGGGGAAGCCGAAGCGTCCCGTCACGGCGGGCTGGCCGGGGGCGGCCGCGTTGCTGCGCCCGCGTGCGTGGCACTGGCCACAGGCTTCCTGGGCGCGCGTGACCGCGGCGTAGCCTTCCGCGTCGACGACCTGCCCGTCCGCGTCCACGATGCCCGCCGTGCTGAGAGGCAGGAGGCGACGAGGGTTGTCGATCGCGTCTGCGCGCGGCGCCTGCACGTGGCGGCTGCCGGGGCCGTGGCAGCGCTCGCAGCCGATGTTCAGCTCGGTGTAGCGCGCGGTCACCCCCTCGTCGGGGCCCACGTCGAGCCGCAGGCCGGTGGAGTGGCAGCCCTGACACGCCACCTCGAAGCTGCGGTCGGCGTCGGGCTCGCGCAGGCGACCCTGGGCGTCGACCCACTGCTCGAGCTCATAGGGCGCCCACCGGCCGCGCGCCGCGTTCCACTGCATGGGGGCCAGGTGATGGGCCCCGGCCAGCCGCACCTGGTAGCGCTGCGTCCAACGGCCCGCGCCCTGAGAGCGCCACACGGTGTAGCGGCGCACGGCACCGCTGACCGCGTCGGTGAGCTCGAAGGCCGGCCGGCCGTCGTCGTCGCGGACGAGGCGCACGGTCGTCGCGGGGAGGCCCTGCGCGGCGTCCTCGAGCGCCACCTCGCCCTCCCAGGGCGCCGCCACGACCGGCCCGGCGCCGGTGCCCACGGCGTCCAGCGGGCGGACGGCGTTGGCGTGCAGGCTGTCGGCCCACTGAGCGTAGACGCCCGCGTGGCAGGGGGCGCAGGCCGACGAGCCGACATAGGTCGCGCCCTCCAGATCGCCCGCGGCGAGCACCAACTCCACCTCGACCAGCGCGCCGGCCACGAGATCGAGGTCGACGGCGCTGGCCGCGCGGAAGGCCAGCCCAGGGACGGACGCAGACACTGCGTAGGTGCCTGGAGCGACGCGGAGCGTGAAGGCGCCCTCGGCGTCGGTGACGGTGCGATGGCCACCGAAGTCGGTGAAGACCTCGGCGCCCACCAGGGCGGCCCCGGCGGGCGTGCGAACCTCGCCGGCGAGCGTGGCGGAGTCGCCCGCCTCGCCCGGGGTCTGGAGAGTCACGTCGAGGGTGGTGGTCTGGCCGGCGAAGACGGGGACCGTCTCGTCGCGCCAGGGCGCGAGGTCCTCGGCGCGCACCGACAGGTCGTAGACGCCCGCGGGGAGCTCGGCGAAGGCGAAGGTGCCGTCTTCGCCGGTGCGTGCGACCGCGTCGATGTCGAGCAGGACGACCGTGGCGTCCGCGACGGGCGCGCCTCCCGCCCGCACGACGCCCTCGAGCGTGCCGACCGTGACGGCGTCCCGACCGTCGACGCCGTCGGCCCCGTCGGCCCCCGCGGCCCCCACCTGCCCGTCGGCGCCGCGCGAGCCCTGAACGCCCACGCTGCCGGGCGCGCCGGCCGGCCCGGGCTCTCCCTGCGGACCCGACGGCCCCCCCTCACCCGCGCCGCCGCGAGGCCCGGTGGGGCCCTCACAGGCCAACGCACCGACAATGATGGCTGGCACCCAGAATCGCCACGCGGCCGTCATGGTTGGAGCCTCCCCGTCCGCACCACCCGTCCACGCCGTCAGTGCGCGCGGCCGGGGGCGCCTCGCACCCAGCATCAGCCGGGCCATGTCCGCAAGCCCCGAAGCTGGGCGCGATAGGCCGGACGCCGTTACCAGCGGGTCACCCTTTGGCCAAAGATGGGTTACGGGCCGGTCAGGTGGGTCGGAACCACAACAGCCATCGAGGGTGAGTCGCCCGAGCCAGCCTCG
>CALBMW010000092.1 GCA_937896275.1 uncultured Myxococcales bacterium | reverse complement strand
CTGACGCCCGGCGAGACCGGCACGGAGTTCTATCGCCCCGGGCCAGGCGGCCAGCCCTTGCCGGAGGCTGGCCACCCGTCGATGGATCACCGCCGCGGCCGGTGGCTGGGCACCGACGCGCGCGACTTCTTCTATGTGGTGCGCGCCGGTGAGCCACCGGGCCAGGTGGCGCGGCGCGAGTCCGGGTGGGCGCCCGGGGAGGGGGTCTGGACCCGCGTCGGCGTCACCGGCGATGACCCGAGCGTCACGCGGACCTTCTTCACGCCGGCCCGGGTGGGCGGGCGGGCGCAGGTCGAGGTGTTGCGCCTCGACTCGGCCCGGCTGCGCGCGCATGTGGTGCCGGGGATGGCCGAGGCCCGCCCGGCGGGTGGCCTTCCCGCGGTGGAGATGGGGCTCTTCGGCGTCCCGGTCGCGTGGATCGAGATCGGGTTGCGCGCGCCCCAGTCGCCCTATGGCCTCGTGGCGGCCCAGCGCGCCTGGCGTCCGGTCCAGCCCGGGATCATGTCGTTGGTGGTGGACGGGGCCGGGGACGCGCGGGTTGGGCGCCTCGGTGAGGGCGGGCTGGCCGCGCAGGCGGGCTGGGCCGAGGTGGTGCAGGGGCCGTCCTTGCTGGTCTCGGGTGAGCCCACGCAGGCCGCGCGTGGGCTGGGTGGGCTGCCCGCCGTCGGTCTGGGCCAGGACGCGTCTGGCGCGCTCCTGCTCGCCAGCGCGGTGGATGGCGACCGGGCTGCGCTCGCGGCCGCGCTGCAACGATCCGGCGCGCGGGACGCGCTGCTCATGGGCGAGCTGGGCACGGCCACCACCGGCACGCTTCGTCGCTTCGTCCAGCGCGGTGACCGCTTCCTCATGATCGACGGCGTGGCGGGTCGTCCTCGGCCCGCGATCTTCGCCGCGGGGGCCGGCACGGCCCTCATCTTCACCGGTCGGCGCCCGGCACCCGGCGCGCGCATCCTCGACACCTTCGAGACTGCCGCCGCGGTTCGCTGAAGAGGTGTCCAGCAATCGCCCGCCTGCTGCGGACGCGCCGGGCGCTGTCCCGGGAGAGCGCCGCGAGCCGCGCGCGGATGTTTGTTGTTCTGGGTAAGGTGATGTACGCTCTGTCCTACATTACGCACATCGCCTGGAGACGAAAATGCGCCGCAACGTCCTGCTCGCCCCCGCCCTGGTCGCCCTGCTCGCCGCTGGCCTCGCCGCCCCGGCGCACGCCGAGGCCGACGCCGCCCTGCGCGCCCTCGACACCACCGTCCAGAGCATGCCTCTCCCCTCGCTCCAGGCCCGCTTGCGCCAACGCGCCGCTGCGCAGCAGGCTGCCCGGCAGATCGCGCGCTTCTTCGGCTTCGGCGACGCCGAGCTGGTGCAGGCCCAGGCGCAGGTCCCGGCGCCCCGCCGAGGGTGAAGCCCGCGATCGACTTCCGCTCGGCACCGGCTTCCGCGCTGCCCGGTCGGTGTGGTAGTTGCCGGGCATGGCCATTCGCAGCATGACGGGCTTCGGGCGCGGCGACGCAAACCTGGCGGGCGTCCACTACGCCGTCGAAGTACGCACCGTCAATCATCGCTTCCTCGACCTGAAGACGCGCCTCCCGCGTGAGCTGTCCGCCGTCGAGCCGCTGATCCGTCGCCGCGTCGGTGAGCGCGTCGAGCGCGGCCGGGTCGACGTCGCGGTCTCGGCGGTGGGGGGCGGCGCCGGCGCGCCGGCACAGGTCGTCCTCAGCCTCGATCTCGCCCGAGAGGTGCAGACCGCCCAGGTGCGCCTGGCGGCCGAGCTCGGCCTGCCGTCGGGCAGCCTGACCGCCGCGCAGCTGCTGGCGTGGCCGGGGGTCCTGCAGGTGGTCGGCGCCGATCTGGACGCCGCCGCGGTGGAGCGCGTGCTGGGGCCTGCCATCGGCGCCGCCCTGGACGGGCTGGTCGAGATGCGCACCGCCGAGGGGAGCGCGCTCGCCGGCGGGTTGGGCGCGCACCTCGACCGCGTCGAGGCGCTGCGAGCCGAACTCTGTGTGCAGGCGCCGGCCCAGTCTCAGGCCTACCGCCTACGGCTCGAGGAGCGGCTGCGCGCCTTCCTGGCCGATCTCGACCTGCACCTCGACGCGCAGCGCGTGCTGCACGAGGTCGCGGTCTTCGCCGAGCGCACCGACGTCGCCGAGGAGCTGGCCCGGCTGGTCAGCCACCTCGCCCAGGGTCGCGCGCTCATCGCCGGATCGGTGGGGGTGGGCGTCGGGCGACGCCTCGACTTCCTCTGCCAGGAGATGCTGCGCGAGGCCAACACCATCGGGAGCAAGGTTCAGGATGCGTCGATGACCGAGCGCGTGATCGAACTGAAGGGCGAGCTGGAGCGTCTGCGCGAGCAGGTGCAGAACGTCGAGTGAAGCGATGGTCCTGCTGATCTTGGCCGCCTGCAGCGGCACTGGCAAGGGGGCGGTCGGCGCCCGGCTCCGCGCGCGCAACCCCGCGCTGCGGCTCTCGGTGAGTCACACCACCCGGGCCCCGCGCCCTGGCGAGCGCGACGGGGTGGAGTACCACTTCGTGGACCGTCCGGCCTTCGAGCGCGCCATCGAGGCCGACGGCTTCCTCGAGTGGGCCGAGTACGCCGGCAACCTCTATGGCACCGCGCGTGCCACCGTGGACGCCGCGCGCGCGGCGGGCCACGATCTGCTCTTCGACGTCGAGGTACAGGGCGCGGCCAACTTGAAGCGCGCCGAGCCCGCGGCGGTGAGCATCTTCCTGCTGCCGCCGACCTGGGTGGAGTTGGAGCGTCGCCTGCGTGGCCGGGGCACCGAGGACGCGGCGCGCATCCAGCGTCGCCTGGCCACGGGTCGCCGCGAGCTCGACGCGGCGCCGTCCTTCGACTACGTGGTCGTCAACGACGTGCTCGACGTCGCGGTCGCCGAGGTCGAAGGCATCTACCGCTCGGCCGGGCTCCGCACGCCGGAACGCGTCCACGTCGTCGATGCCTTGCGGCGCGAGGCCGCGGCCGCCCTCCGTCCGGGCGCCGAGGTGGCGGCGACAGCAGAACGGGCGACATAGCAACTGACCATCGGCGAGGGTAAAATGCCTGGCTCGGGCGACCGACGCGACCGGCGGCTCGGCGCGCGGCAACCAACGCCCTGTCGACGAGGAACATGGTACGGCTCGACGATGTCATCGAGGGCTTGCTGGAGCACCACCCGAGCGCTGACACCGATCTGGTGCGCCGGGCCTACGTCTTCAGCGCCCAGGCCCACCGCGGCCAGATTCGCCGCAACGGGGAGCCCTATCTGGTTCACCCCTTGGAGGTCGCCCACATCGTCAGCAGCCTGCGGCTCGACACCGCCTCCGTGGTGGCGGCCCTGCTGCACGATACCGTCGAGGACACGGTCGCCACGGTCGCCGAGGTCGAGGCCCAGTTCGGCAAGGACATCGCATTCCTCGTCTCTGGCCTGACCAAGCTCGAGAAGATCAACTTCCACAGCGCCGAGGAGGCGCAGGCCGAGAACTTCCGCAAGATGCTCATCGCGATGAGCCGCGATCTGCGGGTCATCCTGGTGAAGCTGGCAGACCGCCTGCACAACATGCGCACCCTGGGTCACCTGCGCGAGGACAAGCGCCGCCGCATCGCGCAGGAGACGATCGACATCTACGCCCCGCTGGCCAACCGGCTGGGCATCAACTGGATCAAGACCGAGCTCGAGGATCTCTGCTTCAAGGACCTGTATCCCGAGGAGTATCGGGCGCTCGCCGAACGGATCTCCAAGACGCGCAAGGAGCGCGAGGCCTACATCCAGCGCGTGATCTCTGCCCTGGGCAGCGAACTGGCGGCGCACGAGATCCCCGCCGAGGTCACCGGCCGGCCCAAGCACCTCTGGTCGATTCGGCAGAAGATGAAGACCAGCGGGCGCGATCTGGACAACCTGTTCGACATCCTGGCGTTCCGCATCTCGGTGGACCGCGTCGCCGAGTGCTACGAGGCGCTCGGCCTGGTGCACAGCCTGTGGAAGCCGGTGCCGGGGCGCTTCAAGGACTACATCGCGCTGCCGAAAGACAACAGCTACCAGTCGCTGCACACGGCGGTCCTGGGGCCCGAGGCCGAGCGCATCGAGATCCAGATCCGTACCCACGAGATGCATCGGACCGCCGAGCTCGGCGTGGCGGCCCACTGGACCTACAAAGAGGGCCAGTACGGGCTGACCACGCGCGGCGCTGACCACCGCTTCGCCTGGCTTCGCCAGCTGCTCGAGTGGCAGCGCGACCTCAAGGACCCCCAGGACTTCATGGAGACGGTGAAGGTCGACCTCTTCGCCAACGAGGTCTACGCCTTCACGCCGGGCGGGGACGTTCGGCCCTTCCCGCGGGGCGCCACGCCGGTCGACTTCGCCTACGCCGTTCACACCGATCTGGGCCATGAGTGCACCGGCGCCAAGGTCAACGGCACCCAGGTGTCGCTGCGCTACCCGCTCCAGAACGGCGACGTCGTCGAGATCCTGCGGACCAAGGGCAGCAAGCCGAACCCCGACTGGGCGAAGTTCGTCAAGACGGGCCGCGCCGCCACCAAGATCCGCGCCTTCCTGCGGCAGGAGGAGAACGCGCGCTCGTTTCAGATCGGGCAGGAGCTGCTCGAGAAGGAACTGAAGCGTTATGGCGTGGGCCTCAACAAGCTGCGGCGCACCGGCAAGATCGAGGCGGCCCTCGCGAACCTGAAGTTCAACAGCGAGAGCGCGCTGCTCGTCGCGCTGGGTTACGGCAAGGCCCAGGTGCAGCAGGTGCTCCCCTTGCTGCTGCCCGGCGATCGCCTGCAGAGCGGCCCCAAAGAGGCCCCGGTCGAGGAGCCGGAGAGCGCGTTTCGGCGCCTCATGAAGAAGGTGTTGCCCAAGAGCAAGGTCGGCATCCGCGTCGATGGGCTCGACGGCGTCGCGCTCCACTTCCCGCAGTGCTGCGCGCCGGTCAACGGCGATGAGATCGTGGGCTTCGTCACCAGCGGCCGCGGCGTGACCATCCACCGCCGCGACTGTCCGCGGGTGCTCGACTATGATCCCTCGCGGCGGGTCGACGTGCACTGGGACACCAGCAGCCGCCAGCTTCGCCCGGTCGAGATCCGGGTCTACTCGGCGGACACGCCGGGTCTCCTGGCGAGCATGAGCCAGTCGTTCCACAACGCGGGCGTCAACATCACCGCCGTGAACTGCAAGACGACCCCCGATCGGCGCGCGGTGAACAACTTCACCGTCCTGGTGCACGACATCGAGCAGCTCAACAAGGTGATGCGCATGATCGAGCGCATCGAAGGCGTGTCGTCCGTGGAGCGGATCGCGTCCTGAGCGCCTCCTCATGACGGCGCGTCAGAAGAAGCTCGAGAGCGGCCGCGCTTGCTCCAAGGCCTCGCGGTCCACCGCGCTCGGCCCCGCCTCGTGCCACAGCAGCCTCAGGGCGTTGGTCAGGTAGAGCTTGACGAGCACGTCCTCGGGCAGCCCGATCGCGTCGATTCGCCAGTCGCCCTGAATCGGCGTGGGGTGGGGGATGCTGCGGTCGCGGGTCTCGAAAAAGCGGAAGATGTCCGCGTAAAACAAGAACAAATCCGCGATGTTGGGTCGGTTGGCGCCCACCGATCCCAGCATCAGCTGCCGCCCGAAGCCCAGGTCGGTGCCGAAGAGCACGCGGTCCTGGTACTTCACGAAGAGCGCCCGCGCCTTCGCGGGATCGTGGCGACCGATCTCGGGCACGCGCGCCGAGACGTCGACCCACAGGTTGGGGTGCGCGGCCATCGTCCGATCGACGTAGTCCAGGTCTTCGGGGTTGTTGGCCAGGTGGACGCCCACGAAGATCGTCCCCAGGTGCTTCTCGAGCAGGTGGTCGCGCTGGGCCAGCAGCGTCTCGCGCGACGGGAACTCGGGCCCCGCGAAGGACCAACCGGGGTGGACGCTCAGCTCGGCGTAGCGCTCGTTGGCCGGCGTCACCGGCTCCCAGAAGGCCTTGGGATCGCTGGTGTGGATGAACACGGGCAGCCCCAGGCGGCCCGCGGCGGCCCAGATGGGATCCAGCCGGGCATCGTCCACCGCCATGTAGTGATCCGGGCGATCGGGATCGGGCAGCCCCAGGCCCAGCACTTTGGGGATCTTGAGGCACGCCGCGCCCAGCCGCGCCGCCTCGGCCAGAGCGGCCGCCTGCTTCTCGCCGAAGTCGGACGCGGCGTATTCGCGCCAGCGCACGTTGGCGCACACGAGCACGCGCCGGTCGTAGGGGGCGGCGCCGTCGAGCGCCTCCTCGAGGCCGTCGCCGACGCTGCCGCCCGACAGGTTGACGAAGCGCGTGACGCCGGTCGCGGCGAGCACCTCGAGCACGTCGCCGTAGTGCGACGGATCGGTGTGCACGTGCACGTCGATGACGGGCGGGCGCGCCGCCGCGGGGTTCGCCGCGAGGAGCGCGGCCAGCAGCAGGGTCGGCAGCGCGGAAGCGCATCGACGGGCTGCGGGGGTCGGGGGGACTGATCGGTTCATGCGGCCCATCCTGCCACGCCGGAGAGCCCCAAAGAAGCCGCAGCGCACGCCTTTGCGCTCCCGGGCGCCTCGGCTATACTCCCCCCGATGCCGGCCGAGAAAGTCATGCAGTTTCGCTTCTGGGGTGTCCGGGGGAGCATCGCCGCACCCGGGCCGGACACCATCAAATACGGTGGCAACACGCCGTGCGTCGAGGTCCGGTGCGGCGATCGACTGGTCATCTTCGACGGCGGGACCGGGCTGCGCGCCCTGGGGCAGTCGCTGATGGCGGCCGGTGGGCGCGTCGAGGCCGACTTCTTCCTGAGCCACCTGCACTGGGATCACATCCAGGGCATCCCGTTCTTCACGCCGGCCTTCGTGCCCGGCAATCGCATCCGCATCTACGGTGAGCGCAAGGGAGAGCGCAGCCTGCAGGCGGTGCTCGAAGGCCAGATGTCCGACCCCAACTTCCCGGTGCCCCTGTCGGTCATGCGCAGCGAGATCAGCTTCCATGAGATCGCGCCGTGGGTGGACCTCGACCTCGGCGACGCCGTGCGGGTGCGGACCGCGCCGATGAGCCACCCCAACGGCTGCCTCGGCCTGCGGATCGAGCATGGGGGGCGCAGCCTGGTCTACACGACCGACACCGAGCACGACCCCGACGGCGGGCCGCCGGATCCCAACGTGGTGGCCCTCGCCCGTGACGCCGACGTGCTCATCTACGACGCGATGTACACCGAGGCGCAGTACCGCGCGGGCCGCGTCGGCTGGGGCCACTCCACCTTCGGCGAGGCGCTGCGCGTGGCGCGCGCGGCGGGTGTGGGGACGCTCTACTTCTTTCACCACGATCCCGTCCACAGCGACGCCTTCCTCGAGGCGCAGCTCGAGATCGCGCGCCGGGAGACGGCCGAGGAGTCGCTCGAGGTGGTGCTGGCCCAGGAAGGACTCGTCTTCGAGGTCTGAGTGAGCTCGCTCCTCGCCCTCGCCGTCGCGCTGCTCGCGCCGCGCTACGATGGCATCGCCCTCAGCCCGTTCTACGAGAACCCGGCCGAGGATCTGCGCTTCGACGAGATGATCGACCACGCGGCCGGGACCGGGGCGGGCGTCCTGTCGGTCGTCGTGAGCTGGAGTCAGGCCGACATCGGGGCGAGCACCATCGAGCCTCACCCCAAAGAGACGCAGGACGACGCCGTGGTGCGGCGCATCGTGCGGCGCGCGCGGGGTCGGGGCATGCGAGTCCTGGTCTTTCCGATCCTCTGGGTTACGCATCGGGAGGCGGGCGAATGGCGCGGCGCCCTGGTGCCGCTCGACGAGGCGGCGTGGTGGGCGTCCTATCGCAACTTCATCTTGCATTACGCACGGTTGGCGGCCGAGGAGCAGGCCGAGCTGTTGAGCGTGGGCAGCGAGTTGGCGTCGCTCGAGGATCGGGCGGAGCGGTGGCGCGCGCTGATCACGGCCGTACGTGAGGTCTACCCGGGGCAGCTGATGTACTCGGCCAACTGGGACCATTACGCGCATGTGCCTTTCTGGGCGTCGCTCGATCTGGTGGGCATGACCGCGTACCACCGCCTCACCGAGCGGCTGGATCCGGATCTCCGTGACCTGGTGGCCGGGTGGCGTCGCGCGCGGGCGCCGATCGTGGCCTTCGCGTCGACCGTCGGGCGACCGCTGGTGTTCACCGAGCTGGGCTACCCGGGCGTGGACGGGGCGGGGCGTTCGCCCTGGGACTACACGGGGAGTCGGCCGCTCGACCCGGACGAGCAACGCCTGTGCTACGAGGCCTTCGAGCAGGTCTGGGCCGGTGACCCCCTGCTGGCCGGCGTGCTGTTCTGGAACTGGTGGGGGCGGGCGGACGCCCGCGACGGGTGGTACAACCCGCGGGGCAAGCCGGCCGAGGCGGTCGTTCGGCGCTGGTTTCGCCGGCCGCCGCCGAGCGGTGAGGTGAAAAATGGCGTCGAGTGCGCGGGTGTAGGACACTGTATGCAGAACGCCCACGCGGAGTGACCATGCGCGATCTGAATCGAGTCCGGGAGAAGATCGAGGTCCGGCTGGAGCCCCGGCAGGTGGTCCTGCTGGCGGTGGCCACCACCCTGTTCTCGGGTGGCCTGTTCGCCGCCGGCTTCCTCGTCGGACAGCGCCAGACGCCCTCGGGGGTGGCGCGCCCGGACGACCGCGCCCGGCTCGAGGGGGGCGCGCCCGGCACGCCGACCGAGCCCCTGACCGCCAGCCTGTCGCCGGTCGCGGCGCTGGGTGAGGTCGAGTTCCTCTTCCCCAACATGCTGGGCTCTCGGCCGGCGCGCTTGCGGGCCGCGCGGCGACCGGTGCGTCTGCCCGCGGGGCTGGTCGCGCCCAACGCGCCGGTCGCTGCGCCG
>CALBMW010000091.1 GCA_937896275.1 uncultured Myxococcales bacterium | reverse complement strand
CGTCGGGGGGCAACAGGATCGGCAGGCCGTCGGGGTCGAGCACCGCGAAGCCCTGCTGCGTGACGAGGCCGCCGTCGGCCTGCATCTGCAGGGTGCCGTTTCGGGTGTAGACGGGCCCGGTGGGGCTCTGCACGACGAGGAAGCCCTCGCCCTGGATGGCGACGTCGAGCGAGTTGCCGGTTTGCTTGAGCGGCCCCTCCGACCAGTTGGTGAACCGCTCGTCGAGTTGGCCGGGCAGCCGGTCCTCGGGCAGGAAGCGCACCGGGTGATGCAGGCCCATCGCCTGGTTGGGATCGCCCATGCGGGCGGTGTCCTCGTGCACCTGTCGGAAGGTCGTGCCGTGGCGCTTGAAGCCGGCCGTGCCGGCGTTCGCCAGGTTGTTGGTGAGCGTCTCGAGGCGGTGCTCCTGCATGCGGGCTCCGCCCATCGCCACGTAGATACCGGATGCCATCGTGCCTCCCGACGGGCACCACTTCGAGCGCCCCGCGGGCTCCAAGAGCACGGGTCGTGCCACCGGTGCGTCGTGGTTGCGATGCGACGTTACGCGGCGTCTGGGGGGGCGGTGAGGGGGTCGTTCGTCAAGCCGCTGACACTGTACGCGCACAGCGTTGACGGTCTCGCGCGGTATGGACGGTCTCGGCGGGGGGTCAGGCCGCGGCGTGGCCCGCGACCTGGGCGATCTTGGCGGGCACCTTGCGGCCCAGGCGATCGGCCAGGCGCACCGCGATCAGACGCGCGAGGGCCATGATGGTGACCTGAGGGTTGACCCCGATGGTGCCGGGCATGGTGCCGGCGTCGGCGACGTACAGGCCCGACACGTCCCAGGTCTCGCCGTTGGGGTCGACCACGCCCCCCCGCGGGTGGGCGCTCATGCGGCAGGTGCCCATCAGGTGCGCGGTGAAGTACTCGGTGTCCTCGACCCGCGGCGGGTGCGCGTAGAGCTTGGCGATGTCGTCCGGCCCGCCGATGACCGGCAGGTGGTGAAAGGGCGTGTAGACCTCGTTGGCGCCGGCCGCGAAGTAGAGCTCGGCCATCAGCGCCGCCGCCCGGACGAACTTGCTCTGGTCGACGTCGGTCACGTCATACCGGATGTACGGCACCCCGAAGGGCAGCGCCCGGATGCGGCCCTCGGCGTGATCGTCGACCAGGATGCCGCCGGTGGCGATATAGCGGTAGTCGCGCAGGCGCTCGGCCAACCGCGGGCCAAAGCTCGGGAAGATCGCGCTCATGAAGGCCAGCGGGATCGCGCCGGGGGCCATCAGGATGCCCTCGTCGCCGAACTCCATGCACTGCCAGGCCTGATGCGTGCCGCGCAGGCTGTCGACGGGCGTGTCGAAGCGCGCGGCCATCTTGATGTTGGGGTGGATCGTGAAGTGCCGACCGACGTGGCCGCAGGGCTTGCAGAGCTTGTTGCGCTGCAGCAAGAGCGGCGTCTGGATGGCACCGCAGCTCAACACGACCGCGCGCGCCTCGACCGTGAAGCGACGCGCCCCGACCGGATCGAGGATCGTGCCGGCGAGGCCGGTGGCGCGCCCCTGCCGCGTGCGGACGCGCTCGACCTTGAAGTGGGTGAAGAGGCGGCCGCCCGCGGCGTAGAAGCGCGGCAGCCAGGACTCCGCGGTGCTGCGCTTGGCCCCCGTGGGGCAGCCGGTGACGCAGTCGTTGCTGCCGACGCAGTGCCGCTGATTGCGCTTGTTGCGCGACAACTTCCAGCCCAGGGCGTCGGCGCCCGCCTTGAAGCGATCGTTGACGCCGCCCTCGCTGCCCGGGTCCTGATAGCGCGCGTCGATGGCGCTCTCCACGGCGTCGAAGTGGGGCTCGAGCGCCTTGGGCGCCAGGTGAGCCAGGCCGCGCTCCCGAACCCAGGTGTCGAGCACCTTCTCCGGGGTGCGCCAGCACATGCCGCCGTTGACGACCGTGGTGCCGCCCACGCAGCGCCCCTCGAGGTAGGGCACGGGGCTGCGGCCGACCATGACCGTCGAGGCGCCGCCCCGCATGAGCTTGCCGAGCATCTCGGGGATGTTGGCCGAGAACTCTTCGGTGGGATACCAGCCGCCCTCCTCGAGGACGATGACGCGGAGGCCGGCCTCGGCCAGGACCGCGGCCGCGGTGGCGCCGCCGGCGCCCGAGCCCACGACGACGACGTCGCACTCCAGGCGCAGATCGCCTCGGGTGTCGTGGGGTTGGATGATGCCGTCGATCATGGGATCACCTCAGGTGCGTTCGAAGCGCAGGTAGTCCTCGGGGCGCACCGCGTCGCCGACGAGCGGCGCGGGCACGGGCGGGTCCGCGGCGCGGCGCTCGTCGAGTTGGATCAGCACCTCGCGAAAGGCCTTGCGGTTGGCCCGCCAGGCGCGGCGGTCAGCGCCCAGGAAGGCCTCGACCTCGGGCCGTGAGTAGGCCGAGAACGAGACCATGATCTTGGGCAGCATCACCATCATTCGAATCTGTGGGATGCGGTGGTCGGCCACCTTCTCGAGGCGGCGGGTGGCGGCCTCCCGATCGAGGAAGGAGGTAGGCCGGAGGCCGTCGCGCACGAAGGGTCCGCTGAACTCCAGCCCGTAGAGCATCACCATGACGCCGAAGCGGATGAAGGGCGGATAGTTGCGCGCGAAGTCCTCGACCTGCTCGAGCACCGCGTCGGTGAGATCGGCGTCCAACTCGGGCCAGCGGGGCACCATGGCGTCGACCACGCTGCGCGCGACGCGCCGCGTGTAGCCGCGGAAGGAGAAGTCGGAGCTCATGGTCACCTCACGGCAAACAGAAATTCTGACCAGTGGGTCATTTAGTGCGAACGGCCGCGCAGGTCAAGCGTCCCGCCATGCAGCGTCAAAGACGGCGGCTGCCCGCCCGTTGGAGCGGGATCGCAGTCGGCCCGGCCCGCGACGGGCCCCAGGACGGCCCCCTCGAGGCGACGAATGTGCGCGAGCCAAGCGTCGCGCACCTCGGGATCGACGCCATGCGCCACGAGCACGTCCAAGAGCAGGCGTGATCGACGATTGAAGTGGCCCCGCGTGATCGGGTGACGGTCGTGCGCGGCCCGCATGCCGCGACCCTCGTAGGGCACGTCGGCGCCGAGCGCGCGCGCGGTGAACTGAAACTCGAGCTCCACCAGGCGCTCCGGGCTCAGGCCCGTGAACAGGTAGCCGATCATCGGATCCGCGAAGATGCGCGCGTAGAAGTCGGTGAGGATGGCGCGCAGCACGGGCTCGCCGCCGAGGCGTTCGAACAGGCTCATGGGCCCACCGTAGGCGCGGGCGACGGCGGCCGGCAACCGGAACGTGGCCGCGGCGGCAGCACCTGCGCGGCGCCCCGGCCCCCCGTCGCCTCGAACAGGTTGGTGTGCAGCGGATCGTCGTCGGGGCCGGGCGCGAAGAGGGCGGCGGCGGCACGACGATGGCGCTCGAGGGTGGCGGGCGCGGGAAGGGCCGAGGCCACGACGGCGACGCCGATCCGCAGTGGCGCGGTGCGCGGGGGGCGTCGACCGAAGCGCTCGACCAGCGCCGGCCCGTCCACGACGCAGCGCGACCTGGCCGCGAGCGTGCCGTCGGGGCCTTCCTCGACGCCCCCCAGGAAGGTGATGGGGCCGACCTCCTCGGGCGCGGCCAGGCCCAGCAAGTAGCGCTCGACGGGCGCGAAGGGCCCGCGGTTGCCGCCCGCGCCGATCCAGCCCGCGGGGCCCCCGTCGCGGCCCTCGGGGCGCCATCGCCCGTCGCCCGTTGGGGTGAGGCGGACGGCCCCGCCGAGCTGGCCCCCGACGTCGGAGTAGCCCCAGGCGTCGCCGAACTGAGGGCTGCACCCGGGCAGATCGAGGCGATTCGCGTCGGCGCGGAGCAGGCCGCGCAGGCTGGGACCGTCGCGCAGGCCGGCGGCGCCGTCGAGGACGGTCACCGCCCGGAGGTCGCGCCAGGCGGGCAAGCGATCGGGGCCGAAGGGTGCCGGCGCGCCTCGGCCGGGCTCCCCCCGCTCGATGGCCACCGAGGCCGCGTCGGCGCGCACCGGATCGAGGGCCGGCTCGACGAGCACGAACAGGTACTCCCAGTCATCTTCGAGGCGACGGGACAGGCGACGGGCGAGCGCGAGCCCCGCGTGCGGCGTGTCGGGGGGCGGGCCCACGACGAGCAGCAGCTCACCGAAGCGGGCGAGCCCCTCGCAGAGCGGCTCCACCGTGGCCGGGGACGGGGACGGCAGGTCGACTCGGGGGGGCAACGCGGCACACCAGGCGCGCCACGCATGATGGTGGGCCTGATCGAGCCGCCGCTGCTGGGCGACCACCGCCACCGCGTCGCGCGCGCGCCGCTGGCGGTCCACCCAGCGGGTCGCGCTGCGCGCGTGGGCCTCGTGGGCCCCGGCCAGGGCGTCCCAGGCATGATCGACCGCCTCACCGGCACGCGTGAGGCGATCGCAGGCTCGGGGGCCCGGCGCGGCGCGGGCGGCGTCTTCGGCTCGCGCGCGCCGGAGCAGGGCGCCCCGGACACGCCCGCTCGCCTCCTGCACGACCACCAGGGCCTCGTCGTCGGCCGCCGCTGCGGCGCGGACGGGATCGTCCTCCGCGGGCGCGAGAGGCGCGCCGCCACACGCGCCAAGGACTGACGTCACCGCCAACACAGACAACGCCCACACCGCGGCACTGACGGGCACTTTCAGCATCTCGATTGCCCACCCTACACTGCACGCGTAAACTGCGGCGCCCTGTTTCGCCCACCCTCGGCCCGGCGCCGTTCCTGCCTCTGGGAGCACAGATGATTCGACGCACCGCCCTCGCCCTGCTCATCGCGCTGGGTGCCGCCCCGGCGCAGGCCCAGCCCAAGGACTCCAAGGCCGACGCCCAGATCGACACCGTTCGCTTCAGCTACGAGAAGTGGTCGCGCAGCGAGCCCGCGCGCTACGTGCTGGTCCCTCAGCCCGCGCGCATCAAGCCGGGCGATCTGCCCGAGCGTACCAAGCAGCTGTTCAAGCAGCTGAGTGACGCCAAGAAGAACACCTATGGGGGGACGCGGCTGGCCTTCAACGACGACGCCGCCAAGACGGGCGTCGTCTACGTGTGGCTCGACGAGAAGCTCAAGGCCTACCACCCGATCGTGATGGCCGAGGCC
>CALBMW010000090.1 GCA_937896275.1 uncultured Myxococcales bacterium | reverse complement strand
AGCCGGTCGTCGAGCCGGAGCCGGTCGTCGAGCCGGAGCCGGTCGTCGAGCCGGAGCCGGTCGTCGAGCCGGATCTGGGCTGGCAGGTCATCCTGCGCTCCCGCGTGGGTGGCGCCGAGCGCCGCACCGTGATCGACGCTGGGCTCGAGCACATCGCGCCGTTCCGCGCGGTGGTCGATATGTACGGTCAACTCGAGGCCTTCGGCGAGCCGCCCTACCTCCTGGTGTCCGGGGATGAGCGGACGCCCTTCGCCTCGCTGCGCGCCTTGCTCGAATACCTCATGGCGCAGGGGCGCAAGGGTCTCGACATCCAGCGCTACAAGGGTCTGGGCGAGATGAACCCCGAGCAGCTCTGGGAGACCACCATGGATCCCGATGTCCGCACGCTGCTGCAGGTTCGCATCGACGACACCGTCGAGGCCGATGGCATCTTCACGGTGCTGATGGGCGACAACGTCGAACCCCGGCGCGAGTTCATCGAGCTCAACGCGCTGAACGTGAAGAACCTGGACGTGTGAACGAGGCCTACCTCGAGGCCATCACGGATGCCTTCCTGGCGGCGGCGGGTCGGGGGCTCATGCTCTCCGCCCGCGACGTGGAGTTCGTGCGTGGATGGTTCCGAGCCGGGGTCCCCGTCGAGATCGTGGTCGAGGCCATAGGAGACGCCTTCGAGCGCCCTCCGGCCAGGCGTGTGCGGGGCCTCGCCTTCGTGGCGCCCGCGGTCCAGCGGGCAGCGGAGCGTTGGCGGGAGCGGCGCGTCGGGTGCACCGCCGATCCTGATCGGGTCGAAACCACACCCATCGTCGAAGGGCTCGAGCGCCTGCGCGCCGATCTGTCGCGCGCCGGCACGCGGATGGCCGATCAGCCGGCGATGATGGCGGCGCTCGAGGTGGCCCATGTCGCGCTGGGGGTGCTGGTGAGCGAGGTCGCCGCGGGGCGAAGCGACGACCTCGACGAGGTGCTGTGGCGGATCGCGCGGCGCCTCACGGACGACGCGTTGGCGGCGCTGCCGGAGGGCGCGCGCGATCGTGTCGTCGCTCATGTCGAGCTGCGGCTCCGGGAAGAGCGGGCGGCGGGGGCGGGGATCGATCTCGACGAGGCTCGCGCGGCCATCCAAAGCCGGTGGATGAGACGCCACCTCGGTCTGCCCCGCTTCGAGATCACCCCGGGCTGGTAGCCCTGCCCGTGGGGAGCGTCACCACCCGAGCGCTCTCAGGGCGGCGGTGTCTCGGCCAGCACCTGCTCCAACACCGCGACCTCCGAGCCGCCGAGCACCATCGTCTCGAAGGGCCGCGCCGAGCTCGTGACATAGCGCGCGGGCCCCGCCTGCCAGCGTGAACCCACGGTCACGGTCGTGGTGCCCTCGGGGGCGGAGGCGGTCAGGATCAGCCAGGGGATCGACGGCGGTGGCGCCTCGGCCGGGAAGCCCGCGGCCTGCCAGGCCGGCAGCCCCTCCAGCCAACGCGTGGTGCGCTCCCCGCAGGGTGCCTGGCCGCAGAGCCAGCCCTCGCCGGCGCGGGTGGCGACGCCGCCCACGGCGCCGGTCGTTCCCGGCGCCGACCAGCTCACCGTGCTCACCTGCGCCGCCTCGGGCAGCAGCGCGGCCTCGCGGAGCGCGTCGAGCCCCACGTCCAGGAACAGCAGCCGAGCCTCGGGCACCCACCCGACGCGCTCGCCGACTCGGACCACGCGTGCGCGTGCCCGAGGAACCGGGGCCCCCCAGGCCAGATCGAGCGGCGGCTGATTGGGGACCGTGATCCGGAGCGCCGGCGCGGTGGTCTGGGCCTCGGCACCCTCGAGGCTGCTGAACAGGAGCGTCGGCAGGCTGGCCGCGACCGCGTGGGCGGCGGCGCTGCGCGTGGCCAAGGCTCGGGGCTCGACGAGGCGCAAGGGTCCGCCCGGTGTCTCGCGCGCCAACGCCCAGTCGACGACCCCACCGCGACGGTGCTCGACGCGCTGCACCGCCGACGGATCGAGATCGGGCAGGACGCGACGGTCGCGCCAAGCCCCGAGGGGCGCGTCGAAGAGCGCGGCCAAGGCGGCGGCCGCCCGCGCCAGGCGCCGCTCCGAGCCGATCGCGACGAAGGTCAGCCGAGCACCCAGGCTCTTGCCGATCGCGAGTTCGATCGGTTGGCCGGCCTCGGGGTGAAGGACGATCCGCGGGCTGCCCGGGCCGAAGCCGTAGGTGTCGTCGGCCGCACCCTCGATGGCCGTGAGCGCGACAGGCCGCGACAGCGCCTCGGCCAGCGCCCCCTCCACCCCACGGTCGAGGCGATCACCCCCAGGCGATACCCGCCAGCCGTCGACCCCGCGCTCGACGCGCCATCGGACGCCCGCGCGCTGCACGTCCAGGGCGCGCAGGTCCGCCCAGCGCGGCAGCATCGCCACGGCGTCGGGGCCCGGCTCGGTACGGGGCCACGCCGCGAGGCCGGCGAGGATGGCGCAGCCCATCGCCAGCAGCGTCGAGCGGCCGAGCCTCATCGGTCCCGCGCCCGCCGGCGCCGGCGCCGCCAAAGACCCACGACGGCGCACAGCACGAGGGGTGCGGCGATGTTCGCGACCTTGATCGCGGCGCGCCCGCGGGCCGAGACGGGCGCCAGGGGCGGATCCTCCGCGCTGCGCCCGCGCAGGCCGCTCAGCGAGGCGTCGTCGACCGCCCAGTCGACCGCGTTCTGCAGGAAGAGCAAGGCGTCCGCCTGCGCCGCCAGGAAGCGCGCGCCGCTGCCGGCGATCACCAGCCGCGCGGGCACGCTTGCCACGGTCCGCGCGCCGGGCAGGGAATCGCCGGGGATCGTGCGATCGGCGAAGGCCGACGTGAGGCGCCCCTCGATGGCCACCGCCAGATCGATCGGCCCCGACTCTTCGTCCGCGGGCACTGGATCCCGCGCCGCCCGTGGGTCGAAGCGGCGAAGCCCGCGGCGCGCGACGGCGGTCGACTCTCCCCTGACCAGCGGCGTCACGGTCGCGCCGCGCGCGGCGGCCTCTCGCGCGTCGATCGGCGCGGCCAGGGGCATCACCAACCGGCGCAGACCGCGGGTCACGGGGTGGTCGGCCAGGACGCCGGTCACGAGGTGCAGCGGGTGGTCCACGGTCAGGGTTCGGCCCGCCGGGTCGCGGCCGACCACGGCCGGCCCCGCGTGCGCGCGGTCCAGCGCGAGTCGGTCGGGCGACACGCGCACGCCGTAGCCGCCCAGCAGGGGCTCGAGGCCCGTGCCCACCGGTACGAGCACATCAGGAAAGGACGGCGCGCGCTCGACGGTGTCGAGCAACATCACGACGGCTCGTCCCTGCATCACGAACTGATCGATCACGTAGCAGGCGCGCGCGTCGAAGGGGCGCCGCGGCGCCACGATGAGCAGCGCGTCGAGGCGTGCGGGCAGTGGGTCGACGCCGATCTCGACCGCCTCGAGATCGGCCCCGGTGCGCAGGAGCGCCGCGACGGGGCTGTCCACCAGCGCCGGTTCGCCGTGACCGTGGGCCACGCCGACGAGGGGCCGGTGCCGGCCGTCGAGCACGTCGCGCAGCCCGCGCGTCATGGCGTGAGGCAGGTCCTCGGGCCGCTCGCCTCCCGGGACGACGACCCGGTGATCGCCGTGGAGCAGGACGACGCCCAGGTAAGCGCGCCGAACGATGCGACGGTCCGCCTCCCAGGCTTGAAGGTCGACCGGCTTCAGCCCCAGGCCAAGGGCCTCTGCTCGCAGCGCGTGGCGGTCGGCCGGGCTCGCGTCCGCCCCCCCATCGGCGCGCACCGTCACGCGCAGCTTCCCCCCCGAGGCCCGGGCGTAGTCCTCCAGCAGATCCTGGAGCGCGCGCACCACGCGGTCGAAGGGAGGTGGCGCGTCGCTCGGGACGAACGCGAGCGCCTCCACCGGGTCGTCGATCGCGTCGATCAGGGCTCGGGTCTCGGGCGCGATCCCGTGGCGCCCATCGGCGGTGAGATCCAAGCGCACGCCGTGGCGCGCGCCCGCCATGGCCGCGAGGACGCCCAGCGCCACCCACAGCGCCGCGGCCAGCCACCCCCGTCGTCGCGCGGCGGCCCTCATCGCCATCGCCGGGCGTCCACGGCCTCGCGCGCGAGCCCCAGCGCACCGACCATCACCGCCACGAAGAACGCCACGTCGCCCGTGTCGACCACCCCGCGCGCGAAGCCGGTCACCCGCGCCTCGAAGCCGATCGCGTGGGCGATCGACGCGAGCCCGGCGGGCAGCACCACCTGCGCCCGGCCCGCCAGGTACAGGGCGAAGCACGCCGTGAAGCCGCCGATGAAGGCCACCACCTGATGCGAGCTCATCGCGCTCGCGAAGACGCCGATCGCCAGGCAGGCCCCGCCATAAAGGAAGAGTCCGAGGTAGCCCGCCAGCACTGGGCCCCAATCGAGCGGCCCGAGCGCGCTCACGGTGATCGGGAGCCCGGCGGTGCACAGCAGGGCCAGGCCCAGCACGCCCCACGCGCCCAGGAACTTGCCGGCCACCACCACGCCCGGGTCGAGTGGCCAGCTCAGCAGGAGGTCCAGGCCGCCGCCCCGCGCCTCCTCGGCCAGCGTGCGCATCGCGAGCGCGGGGGCGAAGAGCGTCAGGGCGAACGGGGCGAACTCGAAGAAGGGGCGCAGCGTGGTCCGCGCCTCTGCGAAGAAAGGAGCCAGAACGAAGAAGAAGGCCGCGCTCAGCGCCGCGAAGGCGCCCACGAGCACGTAGGCCAGCGGCTGGTCGAGCGCCCCACGCAGCTCGCGCCGTGCGACGGCCAGCGCTCTCATCGCGGCGCCCGCGTGAGCTGGGCGAACACCGTCTCGATGCCGTCGTCGCGCGGCGACAGCGCCTCGAGGCGCCATCCGGCCGCCACCACCGCGGACGCCAGGGCGGCCGCGGGGCTCGCGCCCTCGCGAGGGACGATCGTGACCGCCACCGCCTCGGGATGGTCGACCGGGATCACGCGCTCCACCCCCGCCACCGCCGCGAGCACCCGCGTCACCGCGTCGAGCGAGGCGCCCGCGATCACCACGTGCAGTCGGCTCCGCGCCAAGGTCGCTGGGGGTCCGTCGGCGACCACCCGCCCCTCGTGCAGGATCACCACGCGATCGGCGACCGCCTGCACCTCGGCGAGCGCGTGGCTGCTGAAGAGGACCGTCCGCTCACCCCCCAGCCCGCGGATGAGCGCTCGAAGCCCCCGAACCTGGTTGGGATCCAGCCCGCTCGTCGGCTCGTCGAGCAACAGCACCGGCGGGTCGTGCAGGAGCGCCTGCGCGAGGGCCACCCGCTGCCGAAAGCCCTTCGAGAGCACATGCAAGGGCCGGCGCTGCACGGCCTCGAGCTCACAGGTCGCGACGACGCGTTCGATGGCCCGCCGGGCGGCGCCGCGCCCCAGCCGCCGCATGCGCGCAGCGAACGCGAGGAAGTCGCCGACGTCCAGATCCGGCCATGCGGGGCCATGCTCCGGCAGGTAGCCGATCAGCGCGCGGAAGCCGCTGCCGGGGTCATCGGTCGGACGACCGGCCACCCAAGCCCGTCCACCATCTGGCAACAGCAACCCGGTGAGGATGCGCAGCACCGTCGACTTGCCGGCCCCGTTCGGGCCGAGAAATCCGAGCACCTCGCCGGGCGACGCCTCGAAGCTGACGTCGCGCAGCGCGTGCACGCCCCCGAATGCCCTGACGAGCCCCTGCGCGCGCAGGGCTGGTGTGTCGTTCATGCCGTAACGACGCGGCTTTGAGCCGAAAGGTGGTTGACGGTGCAGGGGTCTGGTGATAGCGTCCCGCGTCCACCGCACCCCATAGGAGCGCGTCGGCGCAATGGATCCCCTTCAAGACAGCCTACGAACGATGAGCGGGGTCATCATCGACCTCGACTGGTCGTTCGTCATTCAGCTGGCCATTGTGCTGGTTCTGATGGTGCTGCTCAAGCAGCTCATCTTTGATCCTTACCTCAAGACGCTCGGGGAGCGCGACCGTCGCATCGGGGACGTCCGTCGCGACGCCCTGGCGTTGCGTCAGCGGGCCGACGACCTCGCCGACCGCTACGGCAAGGGGCAGCGCGAGGCCCGAGAAGCCGCCTACGCTGCGCGGCAGGCCCTGCGCATCGAGGGGGGTTCGGAGAAGGTCGCGCTGGTCACCGAGGCGCGCGGTGAAGCAGGCCGCAGCGTCGAATCGACGCGGGCCCAGGTCGAAACCGAGGTGGGCGAGGCGCGCGCGCGCCTGCTCAGCCAAGTCGACGATCTGGCCCGTCTCGTCGTCGAGAAGGTCCTGGGGCGGGGGGTTTGATCGAATGGGTGGCCATCTTCCCCATGCAACCGGCCCGGCCAGGCTGATCGCCGCCGCGCTGGTCCTTCTCTCCGCTGCCCCTGCGTTGGCCGAGGAAGGGCATGGCGCCGGCTGGGCGACGCTCGGCTTCCAGGCGCTGAACCTGGGCATCCTGCTCTGGGCCATCGTGCACTTCGGTCGCCGACCGATGCAGCGCGCGCTGACGCAGCGAGCAGACGCCGTGAGCAAGGACGTCGACGAGGCGCAGCGCCTGCACGCCGACGCCAGGGCCATGCTCGACGATTACGAGGCGAAGATCGGGCAGCTCGAGGCCGAGGCTCGCGACTTGTACGAGACCTTCCGCAAGGAGGGCGAGGCCGAAAAGGCGCGCCTCATCGAGGAGGCCCGCGCCGACGCCGACCGCATTCGCCGCGAAGCGGAGCGAACCGTCGCCCATGAGATCGCGCGGGCACGCCATCGGCTCGAGTCCGAGGTCGCACACCTGGCCATCGCGGCCGCCGAGAAGGCGATCGTGGAGAAGACGACGCCGGCGGATCATCGGCGGCTCACCGCCGACTACCTGAGCCGCCTCGAAGAGTCCTCAACCGGCGCCTGATCTGCCCACGCGGCAAGAGAGGATACGACGGTGCGCGCACCGACGATTGCCCACCGCTACGCGCGGGCCCTGCTCGACATCGGCATCGAGCGCAAGAACTTCGAGCAGTTGGGGCGCGAGCTCGACCGCGTGGTCGGTTTGTTCGACTCCGCCGACCTGCGAGAGCTGTTCAGGAACCCCAAGTTCGGCGCCGAGTCGCGCAAGCAGGTGCTCACCGAGCTCCTGCGCCGCCTCATGGTCAGCCCAATCTGCCGGAACTTCCTGCACCTGCTGGTCGATCGAGCCCGCATCCATTATCTGCCGGACATCGTGGAGGCCTACCACGGCCTCGCCGACGAGAACGTGGGTCGGCTGCGGGCGCGCGTCACCGTCGCGCACCGACTGAGCGAGCCCGAGGCCGCCCGGCTGCGCACCGTGCTGCAGAAGGTGACCGGGCAGCAAGTGATCGTCGAGCAAGACGAGGATCCGTCGATCCTGGGCGGCGTGATCACGCGCATCGGCGGCCAGATCTTCGACGGCAGCGTGCGCGCCGAGCTCGTCGCGCTGACGCGCCGGCTCACGCAGATTCGATAGCGAAGGATCCGCCCGCACGGCGGGCCGCCTCACGGAGAGCGACGGGATGGATATCAAGGTCGAGGAAATCAGTCGGATCATCCGGCAGCAGATCGAGGACTACGACAAGCAGGTCGAGGTCAGCGAGACGGGCTCCGTCCTGTCTTGCGGTGACGGCATCGCCCGCGTCTATGGCCTCGAGAAGGCCATGGCCGGTGAGCTGCTCGAGTTCCCGCGCGGCGTGCTCGGCATGGTCCTGAACCTCGAAGAAGACAACGTGGGCGTCGCGCTCCTCGGCGAGGCCAACCTGATCAAGGAAGGCGACGAGGTCAAGCGGACCGGGCGCATCGTGGACGTGCCGGTGGGCGAGGCGCTGCTCGGGCGCGTCGTCAATGCCCTCGGCCAGCCGATCGACGGCCTCGGGCCGCTCGAGACGACTCACCGACGCAAGATCGAGATCAAGGCGCCGGGCATCATGCCCCGCAAGTCGGTGCACGAGCCGCTGCAGACGGGTCTGAAGGCCATCGACTCGATGGTCCCCATCGGCCGCGGGCAGCGCGAGTTGATCATCGGCGACCGCCAGACCGGCAAGACGGCGGTGGCGATCGACACGATCATCAACCAGAAGA
>CALBMW010000089.1 GCA_937896275.1 uncultured Myxococcales bacterium | reverse complement strand
GACATGGGCCGCGGCGTGGTGGACGCGCTGAGCGAGTACCGCGACGACGCGGCGCCGGCCGTGCGCGACCTGGCGGACGAGGTGTCTGGCGCCGTCGACGCCGCCGGGCGGTTTCTGGCCATGGACCCCGACTTCGACGAGGCGACCGAGGTGCATCGCTGGGGGCTCTTCGGCGAGCGCGAGGTGCGCGCGGGCCTCTTCGGCCGGCTGGTCATCTGCGACGCGCTCGACGGCCTCGGCGTGCCCCTCGAGCCCGCGCTGCGCCGAGTCTTCGGGCTCGCGGACGCCGACGGGTGGCGCTACTACCCCGGCCACCCCGCCATCCCCCCGGACGCCGACGACACCGGCATGCTGTTGCAGCTCGCCGCCCGCGGGCGCCACCGAGATGATCAGGCCGTCGCCCTGGGCGTTCGTGGCCTGCTCGCCAACCGCACCAACGACGGGCGCTTCCACACCTGGCTGTGCGAGGGCGGCCCCGATCAGCGCGCCGAGGTCGACGCGACGTGGGCCGGTGGTCTCTGCCCCGGCGTCAACGCGAACGCCCTGCTCGGCCTGTGGGCGATCGATCCCGTGGCGCACCGGCAGGTCGTGCGGCAGGGCGCGGACGCGCTCGCGGACTGGCTGCTGGCCGACGCGACCGCGGCGCCCGTGTCGGCGTTCTACAAGCCGGTCACCGTCGACGCCCTGGCCATCCGGTGCCTGACCACCGTCCTGGCCGACGATCCGGCGCAGGCGAGCCGCTGGGGGCCGGCCGTGGACGCGGCGGCCGACCGGCTGGCAGCCCGTCAGCGCCTGAGCGGCCGCTTCGGGGGCATCATCGACACGGCGCTCGCGAGTTGGACGCTGGCCGGGTTGGGACGCCTGGGCGCGCCCCAGCCCGCGCTGCGCGCCTTGGCCGACGCCCAGGACACGGACGGCGGCTATCGCGCCGAGGACTACTTCGTGACGGTGGGGCCCGCAATGCAGCACGCGTGGTACGGCGCGCGCAGCCTGACCACGGCCCTCGTGCTGCGCGCCGTGCACAGGCTCGGGGGCGCGACGTGAGTCCGTCGAGGACGCAGACGCAGACCAAGGTGATCGAGGGCCCGACCTCGATCCGGCGGGGCCGCATCCGCGCCTTCCTGCTCACCCACGCGGCGCTGGCGGGCATCGGCCTGATCGTGGCCGCCGTCGAGACGACCTTCGGGCTTCAGCCCACCGTGCGGCGCCAGCTCTTCAGCTGGGGCGTGGCCGGGGTCATCGGGCTGTTCACGCTGGTCGGCTTCTGGTTCTTCCGGCGGGGCCGCGGCATGACCTTGCTCATCCCGCTCACGCTGGCGATGGACAGCCTCGTGGTCATCCTCCAGCTCTTCCAGGAGGGCGACTTCGAGACGGCGTGGACCGGCACGCCCTTGATGCTGCTGTTCATGTTGCCGCTGTTCAGCGACCGCCCCCGCGCCGTGTGGGCCCTCGCGGGCTTCCAGCTCAGCCTCTTCCTGGGCCTGCTCTATGCGCGCAACGTCGGCTGGCTGCCCTACGACGTGCGGACCCACGATCCGGTGGGCGACTGGGACTTCGCGATGTTCTCGTGGGAGGGGTTCGTCGTCGCGGTCGTCGGCGCCACCCTCCTCGCCGGCCGCACGAGCGTCGACGTGCTCAACAGCCAGCGCCAGCTCACCGACGTGCTCGAGCGTCAGGAGAAGGAGCTCGCGGTCGCCAACGCGCGCATCGTGCAGCAGGAGAAGTTGGTCTCGATCGGCCAGCTCACCGCCGGCGTGGCCCACGAGATCAACAACCCCCTCACCTTCGTCCAGACCAACCTGGCCAGCCTGCGCCGCGACATGATGGACCTGCTCGACGTCCTCGACGTGTACCAGACGGCCGACGCGCGACTCGCGGAGGTGGTGCCCGAGACCTACGGTCGCATCGTCGGCCTGCGCGACGCGCTGTGCCTCGACGATCCGCGCGAGTCGATCGGCGAGCTGCTCGAGGACACCACCGAGGGCTTGGCGCGCGTGCAGATGATCATTCGTGATCTCAAGGTGTTCGCCCGCCTCGACGAGGCCGAGCGCAACCGGGTGGATGTGCGCGAGGGCCTGCGCAGCACCTTGAAGATCCTCGGGAAGAGCTTCGGTGACCGGGGCATCGTCGTCGACGCGGATCTTCGCGAGGTGCCCGAGATCGAGGTCTACGCCGCGCTGCTCAATCAGGTGTTCGTGAACATCCTGCAGAACGCCATCGACGCGTGCCCCGCGGCGGGCGGCAGGGTGGGCGTGCGGACCCACGCGACCGAGGACGCGGTGATCGTCGAGGTGACCGACAACGGCCCCGGCGTGCCGATGGCGAACCGCGAGCGCGTCTTCGACCCTTTCTACACCACCAAGGACGTGGGCGAGGGGACCGGGCTCGGCCTCAGCCTGAGCCTGGACATCGTCACGAAGCACCAGGGTCGCATCGACGTCAGCGACGCTCCGCAGGGAACGGGCGCTGTCTTCAGCGTCGTGGTCCCGCGCGTGCTCGCGGGGACCACGACGGCCGCGGGCGCACCGGCCAGCGCCGGTGGGCCGAGCGGTGCAGAGCCCAGCCGAGCGGGCTTCAGCCGTACAGAGTGACCGTGCGGGGGCGCTTGTCGGCGGCCGGGGCGGTCGTCGGGGCCGGGCGGCGCAGGTTGCGGAGGAGCTCGGCGCGGAGGGTCTCACGGTTCAGCTTGGTGTTCATTTCGGTCTCTCTGTTGCGCTTCGGGTGTTGTCAGAAAGTCACGGCATCGATCGAGCCGATGACATCACAGGAGGTGTCAGAAACAGCAGGCCTGGTCAGGCGGCTCGCTCAGCCGTACAGCGTGACGGTGCGGGGGCGCTTGTCGGCCGCGACGGCCTTGCCGTTGGCGGTGGGACGGGTCTGGGCGCGCAGGTTGCGGAGCATCTCGAGGCGGATACGGGTGCTGTTCATGGGAGTCCTCTTTGGAGTTGCGAGGAGGGATTTCCCCCCGGTGGGCGTGCTGCGATGGTCGCGGTGGGCAGTTGCTGCATTCGTGCCAATGAATTGGCAAGCGTCACAGAAGATGATGGGTTAGGTATGTAATGGATTTTGAGTGGATGAGTGTCGAGCGCGCGCGTCGCAGCCCGCGGCTCTCAATGCGCGTCGAGGCCTGGGCTGGTGCTTCGAGGGCCCTTCAGGCCCCGCGAACCTCGGGCGCGCCCCAACGTCGGAGCTGCGCGGCGACATGGCTCGCCTGGTCGCCTTGGATAACCAATTGACCACCTTGCGTGGCCACTCCGCATGCCAGCAGTCGGCGCAGGGAGCGCGCGAGGGGCTCGAGCGTCCCGGGCGCCTCGGGGAGCCCCGCGACGAGGGTCACCACCTTGCCGCCGCGCCCCTTGCGGTCGACCCGGACGGTGAGCGGGCCGACCGCCGCCAGGCTGGTCGGTGAGGGCTCGAAGCTCTCCGGCGCGAGGCCGTCGGCGTCCGAACACGCCTCGGGGGTCGTGGCCGTCGCGTCGGGGTCGCCGCTCGGCGCGAGCCCGCGCGCGGCGAACAGATCGCCCAACGTGCCGCCGAAGCCCGCGCTGTCGTTCAGCGGGCGGCGGTCCTTCCCCGAGCTTCGGTCGCGCTTGCTCATCGCCCCAGGGTGAAACAGCGGACCCCTGGAGACAACCGTCAAGCTCGCCACGCGCTGCAGCCGCATTCGCTCCTGGCGCGCGCGCACGCGTCGTGCGAGAACTGCCGCCCGTGACCCTACGACGCAACGCCTCGCTCCCCCGCGGTCTGCCGCTCCTGCTCGGCCTCTTGCTGGTCGCCCCGCTGGTCGCGCGACCCGCGGCCGCCCGCTGGTCGGCTGGCCTCGGTCCGTCGACCGATCGCGCCGAGACGCCGGCCGCGGCGGGCTTCGACACCTTCCGTGCGCGCCTCGAGGCCCTCGAGCAGGGCGAGCGTCGCGTCGTGCGCGTCGTGCACCTGGGCGACTCCGAGGTCTCCGACGATCTGGTCGTGCGCACGCTGCGCCACCGCTTCGCCGAGCGCTACGGTGACGCCGGGCCGGGCTTCGTGGCGGCCATGCGCCCCTGGAGTTGGTATTACCGCGAGGCTTGGCGCGCCGGTCCGCCCGACGGATTCCGCCCGGTGGTCTACTCGCGCGCGAAGCTGCCCGGGGGCGGCTACGGTCCCGGTGGTGTGGCCTTCGAGGCCAAGCGGGCCGGGGCGTTGGCCGAGGTGGCGCTCGCGCGGCCGATCCTGGGCCCCTGCGATGTCGCCTTCCACTTCGCCCGTCAGCCGGCCGGCGCGGCCCTCGAGCTGCTCGCCGACGGCGTCCGCTTCGCCGCCATCCGCAGCGCGTCCGTGCAGAGCGGCCCGACTGCAGAGCGCCGCCGCTTCGTGGATTGCCCCAGGCGCCTGGCCGTGCGGGTCGGCGAGGGCCCCGCCACGATCTATGGGTGGAGCGTCGAGGGCGCCGGATCCGGGGTCGTGTGGTCCTCGCTCGGCGTGGTCGCGGGCCGCCTGCCCCTGCTGCTGCGCTACGAGGACGCCGCCCTGCGAGACGGCCTGCGCGCGCTGCGCCCCGATCTGGTCGTGCTGTCCTTCGGCATCAACGCCGCGGCCTGGCCGCGCGGCCCGTCTTCGAGTTATTTCGGTGACGTCGAGGTGGCCCTGGGCAAGGTGCGCGACGCGCTGCCGGGCGCGCCCTGCCTCGTGGTCGGACCCTATCCGTTGGGCCGTCGGCGGGACGGCCACGAGGAGGCGCACCCCGTGGCCCGCTGGGTGTCCCAGCGCATGGGCCGTGCGGCGGTGGCGTCGGGCTGCGGCTACCTCGACCGCTACGAGATGGTCGGCGGGGCGCCGGCCGTGCTGCGGTGGCGGCAGAGGGAGCCGCCCCGGCTGCGCGACGATCTGGTGCACCTCACCGCCAACGGCTCCGACTGGATGGGCGAGCGCATCTTCCGCACCCTCGTGGCCGGCCTGGCGCTCGAGCCGGGCCGACGCTTCCCGGCGCACCTGAGCCTCCCCGCGGACCTCGGCGGCGGCTGAGGCGCCGCGGCTGCGGCGATGGATCAGATGAGGCGTCGACTCCGCGATCTGCCGCCTCAGTGGGCCTTGCGCAGGCCGATCGCCTTCTCGGGGCACGCGGTGACGCACAGGCCGCAGGCCTGGCAGGCCTCGCCGCGCACCACGAAGGCCTGCTTGTTGCCGTGCGCCCAGGCCTTCAAGCGGCCGAGCACGGACAGGCCGGCCTTGTCGGACGCGCCGAGCGGGCGGATCTCGAAGACGTCATAGGGGCAGACCTCGACGCAGCCCTTCTTGGCCTCGCAACGGTTGCGATCCACGACCGGCACCCAGCCGCCCGCCTCCGGCTTGCAGGCCGCCTTCGCGTCGCTCAAATCAGCTTCCCCATCTCGCGCGCCTCGGCCGTCGCCGCCTTCTCGAGCAGGGCATGGTCGATGGGCGTGCCGGCCTCGGCGGCGTAGAAGGCCGCCCGCAGCACCGCGTTCTTGATGTTGCCGCCCGACAGCTTGAACTTCTTGCCCAGGTACTCGAACCGCACGTCGTCGGCCACGTCGGCGGCCGCCGGCAGCATCACCTGCCACAGACGCGCCCGCTCGTCGGTGTCGGGCACGGGGAAGTCGATACGGAACTTGAGGCGCCGTTTGAAGGCCTCGTCGATCGACTTCTCGAAGTTGGTGGTGAGCAACGACATGCCGTCGTATTGCTCCATGCGCTGCAGCAGGTAGTTGATCTCCATGTTGGCGAAGCGATCGTTGCTGCCCTTCACCTCGGTCCGGCTGCTGAAGAGGCTGTCGGCCTCGTCGAACAGCAGGATGACCTGGGCTCGCTCGGCCTCGTCGAACACGCGGGCCAGGTTCTTCTCGGTCTCGCCGACCCACTTGCTGACGACGCGCGACAGGTCGACGCGGTAGAGCTCGCGGGACAGGTCGTTCGCGATGAGGCCGGCCACCATCGTCTTGCCGGTGCCGGGCGGGCCCGTGAACAGGCACGCCAGCCCGCGCCCGTAGGCCATCTTCCGGCGGAAGCCCCAGGTGTCGTAGACGAACTCGCGGTGGCGCGCGTGGGCCAGCACCTCCTTGAGCGTCTCGGTCACCTCCTTGGGCAGGACGACGTCGTCCCAGGTCAGCGTGGTGGTGAAGGGCTCGGCCACCTCGCTGAGGGCGTGCTCGAGGCGGCGTCGCACGGCGCTCGCCACGTCGTCGAGCACCAGGGGCGCGTCCGGATCGCCGGTCAGCAGCTTGCGCGCGCGCGCCTCGTGCACCGCGCTGTGGATGGTGCCCGGCGCGACGCTGAAGCGATTGGCCAGACCGGTCGCCAACTCGGTGTCCTGCGGGTGGCCGGTCGCCAGCGCTCGCCGCCAGACCTCGCGCTGCTGGGGCGCGGTGGGCAACGCCAGCGCGATCTCGAACAGATCGTCGAGCTGTCGATGCAGGCTGGCCGCGGACAGGCGGGCGGTGATCGCGACCGGGCCATCGTGCGCGTTGACGAGGCGCGTGACCGCGGGGGCGCGCTTCTCCCAGTCCTCGCGCCGATCGACCAGCTCATCACCCCGCAGCACCAGCACGCAGCGGCGCAGCAGCGCCTCGCGCGCAGCCTCGGCGAGGCGCGCGCCGAAGGCTTCGGCGTCGGCCGGCAGCCGGTCGAGCTCGACGGTGAGGGCGCCCCACCCGCGCTCTGCGGCCAGGCTGGTGACGATCGTGCGGCGCCCGCTGCCGCCCGAGCCCACCAGCAGCAGGCGCGGCCGGCCGGTCTCGGTGGCGCGGGCCAGGGTCGACTCCAGATCGGCGCGCGCCCGCTCGGCGACGAACAGGTGGTCAGCGGGCACGGCGTGCTCGGGGCAAGTCACGGTGCAGGCCGCCGCCAGGATCGCGGGCAGGGCGTCGGTGCGGCCGCGCAGGTAGGCCAGCACCGCCTCGGGCACGACCACGCCGCGGTGCAGGAGGGGCGTGTCGGCGCCCCAGGCCGGCGAGTCGCGCAGCTCGATCAGCCGATAGCGCACCAGCGGCGCGCCCGGGCGGAAGGCGTCCAGCAAGGGGCCCGCTTCACCGGGGCCCTCCGCCATCAGCTCGGTCAGGAAGCCCACGGTGGGCAGCTTGACCGCGAAGTCTGCCCACGCGAAGGCGTACAGGCGCGCCAGATCGATCGACAGCAGCGGCCCCGCCGCGGCCAGAAGCAGATCGAGGGCCGCCTCGTCGAGCTTGAAGCGGGTGGCCACGGCGGCCAGGGGCCCCTCGCGGGTCGCGGCGCGCGCGGCGGCCCGGCGCTCGGCCAGCTCGGCGTCCAGCTCGGCCACGGGGGGCAGCTGGAGGGCATGGGGGGGCGCGGCGGACGCGTCACGCGTGCCGAGCAGCCCGCGGGCCTCGTCGAGGCTGACGTAGAGCTGGCTCAGGGTGCCGCTCGCCTG
>CALBMW010000088.1 GCA_937896275.1 uncultured Myxococcales bacterium | reverse complement strand
CGCGCGTGCACCGTCGGGTCGACGGGCGGCGCGGTCGGGGGCTCCGGGGCCACCACCTCGGGCTCGACCGCCTCGGCCTCGGGCGCCTCCGCCTCGGGCGCGTCCGCCTCGAGGACCGGCCCGAGCGCCTCGGGCTCGGTCACCTCGGGCGCGGACGCCTCGGGCTCCGAGAGCGGAGCCTCGGCGACGTCGGGCGCGGAGATCACGGGCTCGGGGAGGTCGGGGGCCAGCACCTCGTCGGACAGGTCACAGGGGTTCAACGCCAGCGGCGGCTCGACGAACAGCGGCGCGAGCTTCGCGTCCAGCAGCGCCACCACAGCGCGCGCCGTCCAGATGGCCGTCAGTACAGCGTCCACGTCCGCCGGGCGCTCCCGGGGATCGTCCCGCGTCATCGCGTCGAAGATGTCGTCCAGCTCGGGGGGCACACCGGGCGCGCGCTGGCCCGGCATCAGCGAGCGCCGCCCGGGCAGCTCGCCGGTCAGCATCTCGTACAACAGGATGCCCAGGGCGTAGAGATCAGCCGTCGGCGCCGCGGCCGCGCCGGGCCGGAAGAGCTCGGGCGCCATGTAGCCCGCCGATCCGTAGCCCACGTAGGCCTGCCGCACGCGCTTGCCGTCCCGCTCGGCGACGCGGGTCAACCCGAAGTCGACCAGCTTGGCGTTGCCCTGGGCGTCGAGCAGCACGTTCTCGGGCTTCAGATCGCGGTGGATCACGCCCTCCTGGTGCGCGGCCTTCAGACCGAGCGCCATCTGCACGAAGTAGCGCAGGGCCACCGCCACGGGCAGCGGGCCGCGGTCGAGCAGCCGCCGCAGATCGCCCCCCGGGGTCAGCTCGAACACCACGTAGGGCGGATCGTGTCGTGGATCCTGGTGGAGCACCTGCACCACGAAGGGGCTCACCAGCCGCGCGTGCTCCCGTACGGCCAGCTCGAAGCGCCGGCGCAGCTCGGTGTGGTGATCGGGCGTGAACAGGTCGAACAGCCCGTCCACCATCTTGATCGCCACCGCGCGATCGGTCGCCCGATGGCGGCCCCGGTAGACGCGCCCCAGGCCGCCCTCGCCCAGGCAGGAGCCCACGAAATACTCCGTGCCCAGCCTGATCTCGGCGTCCTCGGCCGGCACGTCCACCTGCAGCGCGTCGAGCTGATCCCCGAAGTGGTGCCGCGCGTCGCCCGCGAGGCCCGCGCCGCGCTTGCCGTCGGCGAGCTCGCGACCCGCCTTGGTCGCCGCGAGCAGATCGGTGCGTCGCTCGAGGCTGATGAAGCCGAAGCGCTCCAGGAACTGCACCAACGAGGGGAAAGGCAGGGCCAGGCGCGGCTCGACGAAGCGCCGAACGTCCCGGGCATAGGGGGCGCGGCCAGAGGCCTCCTCGGCGAGCACGGCCTGCAGCAGGCGGCGCGCGTCCTCGACCACGCGTTCGGTGGCTGGATCGGTCATCGTCGGGTCCTCGCGAGCATCCTCGATGGCAGGCTCACCGCGGATCGAGCGCGGTGAGCACGGCGGTCACGAAAGCCTGGCTGGCTGGCATCTGGTGGCGCACGCCCGCCATCCGCCAGCGCTCGGCGCCGCCGCCAGCGGCGCACCCGGACCACCGACGCACGCTGGCCTCGACGCCCGGCAGCCGATTCACGTCGACGGGCGCGGGCAGATCGACGACGCCGCCACGCCCCAGCACCTCGATGGCGCACCCGGTGGCGGACGCCTCCACGCCGGGATAGGGATCGCGCCCGTCGTCGGGCACCTCACCGTCGCCGGCGCCGTGCGCGTGGAGCGCGCTGACCGGACGCGTGGGCGCGCAGCGCTCGGGCAGTGGGAAGGTGCGCATCGGGGGGATGCTATCCGTGCGCGGGACGCGCGTCCACGTCCACCCGGCGCAGGTGCAGGCAGGCCCACCCATCGCGGTCGCTCCGCCCGGCCAGGCCGAGGCCGAGGTCGGCGTAGCGCGCCGTGATCGCCGCCGCGTGGTCGACGCCGAGGCCGGCCAGCACCAGATCGCCCCCCGGGGCCACCCGGGCCACGAGCTCCGCCGCCAGCGACGCCAGGGGCCCCACGTACAGGTTGGCGACCACCACGTCGAAGCCGGGTTCCGCCGGGGGAAGCGCGTCGACCACGCGCACGCGGTCCGCGGCGTCGTTCAGGGCGGCGTGCCGACGCGCGGCGGCCCGGGAGCCCGGATCCACGTCCACCGCGATCACCTCGCGGGCACCCCTCAGCACGCAAACCAGGGCGAGCACGCCCGTGCCCGTGCCCACGTCCAGGGCGCGGCGCGGCCGGAGCGACATCAGCCGATCGATGCACAGCGCGGTGGTGGGGTGCGCCCCGCTCCCGAAGGCCAAACCTGGCTCGAGACGCAGCACCGGCGCCGGATCGTGCACGGCCACGCCGGGCGCGGCGATCACGATCGGCCCGACCCGCAAGGGCTCGGTCGGCAGCGTCGCCGTCCAGGTTGTGGCGTCCTCGGGCTCGAGGCGCACCGTCGCGGCGGGCGCCCGGGCCGCGATCTGTGCCCGCACCGCCTCGCCATCGGCCTCACCGTCGAGCCACGCCACGACCTCGGCGCGGCCGTCGCGCCGGCCCGTCTCGGCGTCGCGCACACAGAGTCCCTGCACGCCCAGCGCCCAGCACGCGGCCTCGGCCGCCGCGACCCCGTCGGCCGCCACCTCGAGCGTCAGGCGCAGCAGCGTCACGCGCGCCGCCGCACGAGCCCCCGCAGCCCCACGACGGTCTCGCCCTCCTCGGTGCGCAGCGGCACGTCCTCGAGCAGGTTGACCTCGAAGCCCACCGCCTGCGCCGCCTCGGCGACGTGCCGCGGATCATGGGCGAAGCGGCCGTTGGTCTGCAGGACGGGCCCGTCGGCCGCCTTCTCGAGCGTGAACGCGAAGTAGCCGCCCGGCTCGAGGGCGCGGTGGGCCGACGACAGCACGTCGCGCAGCGGCCCGAAGTAGGGCAGCACGTCCGCGGCCGCGATCACCGCCACCCGGCCGCTCAGCGTGCGGAGGTGGTTGAGCAGATCGCCCACCTCGAGCGCGTCGTAGATGCCGAGCTTGCGCGCGCGAAAGGCCATGCGCGGCGACAACTCCACCCCCTCGAGGCGCGCGACCCAGCCGCGCATCAGTGCCCCGCAGGCGCCGGTGCCGCAGCCGAGATCGAGGGCACGCAGGCCGCGCTCCGCGCTCGGCGGCGGCTCGACGGCCACGGCCACTTGCAGGGCTTCGGCGGTGTGCTCGGTCGTGCGATCGTCGACCTCGGCGCGCGCCGCGTCGTAGTCCCCCTCCGCGGCCGCGTCATAGTGCGCGCGCACGTACGGAGCGGGCACCTGCCGACCGGCCGGGGCCCCGCCGACCACCGCGAGCAGGTGAGGCGCCAACGGATCGGTGGGCCGCTTCGTCATGAAGCGCCGGTAAGCGGTCGCCGCCGCGTCGAAGGCGCCGGCCTCGCGAAACGCTTCGGCCACGGCCCACTGCAGCGCCGCGTCGTCGGGCGCTGCCTTGGCCGCGCCAACGAGCCGCTCGAAGGCCTCCTTGCGGGCGCTGCGCTGCGGGGCGCACACCAATGTCTTGCGCAGGGCGTTGAGCAGGCGCTCGCTGCGCCGCTGCATCGCGTCCGCCTCCTCGCGCTGGGCCTGACGATCCAGGACCGCGGACAGCGCGCGCAATGCCGCGAGATCACTGGGGAATGATGTCACGTGCCCCCGCAGCGCGTCCTCGGCCGGCGCGTACGCGCCCGCCTTGAGGTGGGCCGTCACGCCACGGTACGAGCGCACCCGCAGCTCCTCCTCGGTCATCGACCCCTCCCCCTTCGTAGGCGCTACTGAAACGTGCGCGTGGACTCGGGCTCGAGCGGACCGAGCAGCTCGAGCAGCTCGGGCGGCGCACCCCGGAACGCCACGCCGAAGCCGATGCCCGGCAAGCGGTGCACGACGTCGCCCTGCAAGCGGACCGGGCGCTCGTCGCCGCGCAGCACGAGCACCACCCGGTCCGCGCGAGGTTGCGCGTCGGCGTAGAGGAACACGCCGCCGGGCCCGATGTCGCGCGCGGTGAGCTCGGCGTCGATGCCCTCGCCCTGCACGCGCACGATCAGCTCGCAGCGGTGCCGGGCGGAGCCGCGGCGCTCGGCGGCGACCGACGCGCGGCGCCACTCGATCGTGCGCTCGGCCTCGTCGAGGGTGAGCCGCACGGGCAACGCGACGCCCTCGAGGCGTAGCCCCACGCCCAGCTCGAGGAAGGCGTGTTCCAGGCTGCGGTCGAGGGCCGCGAGCTGATCCTCGCCCGCGCGCACCAGGTGATCGAGCTCGGCCAGCCGGGTCGAGCGTTCGAGCTCCACGTCGAGCAGCGCCCGCCGCGCCTCGAGCACGTGCCCGGTCAGGGCGCGCGCCGCCTGGTGACCGTCGCGCAGCGCGCGCCGCACGGCCGTCTGGGCCGCCTCGAGCGATCGTCGCGCCGTGCTCAGGGCCGCCAGCTCGGCGGCCAGACGGCCGCGATCGCCGACGCGATCGTCGAAGGCCAGCGCCAGCGCGACGTAGCGGCGATCGACCGCCTCGATCTCGTCGGCCAGCTCCATCAGGCGAGCGGTCGACTCGAGGTAGCGGGCTCGCACGGCCTGCCGTTCGACCTCGCGCTCGACCCGACGCGCCTCGGTGTCGGCGTGGCGGTCGGCCAACTCGAGTCCGAGGGCGTCTGCCTCGTCGCGCAGGCGCTCGCACCGGGCGGCGACGGACCGGCGCTCGGTCTGCATGGCGTCGAGATCCGCGAGGCGCGCCCGCAGCGCCGACGATCCCGATCCGTCGGTGAGCGCCGAGCTGACGGCCGCGCTGATGCGCGCGCGCAGATCGGCCTGGGCGCCACCCTCGACGCGACCCGGGAAGCACAAGGGGGGCGGCGGCTCGGGAGGTGGCGAGGGCGGCGGCTGCAGGCTCATCAGCCCGTCGAGCACCGCCTCGGCGTCAGCGGGGCGCGCACTGGGCTCGGGGTGCAGCATGGCGCGCAGCAGCGCGGCGACGTCCGCCGGGACCCGCGCGGGCACCATCGGCGGCGAGGCGGCCATCGCCACCACGCGCAGCGCCTCGTAGCTGGCCTCGGACGGGTACGGGGGGCGCCCCACGATGGCGTGGAAGAGGGTGGCGCCCAGGCCGAACACGTCCGTCGCGGTCGTCACGGGCTCGCCCCGCACCTGCTCGGGCGCCAGGTAGCCCGGGGTGCCGAGCGACAAGCCCTGCGCGGTCCACGCCATGCGGTGCGGATCGTCCAGGCGAAGCTGAACGAGGCCCATGTCGAGCAGCTTGACGCGTTCGGTGGGGCCGTCGAGGACGAACACGTTGTCGGGCTTCACGTCGCGGTGCAGCGCATCGTGGGCGTGCAAGGCGCCGAGCCCCGCCGCGATCTGGCGGGCGACGGCGAGCGCGCGTGGGACCGCGAGGCGGCCCGCCTCCCGCAACAGCGCGCCGAGGGTCCGCCCGACCAGGCGCTCGAGCACGAGGTAGACCTCGCCCTCGGGGGACATGCCCCACTCCAACACCCGGACGACGTTGGGGTGGCGCACCGTCCAGCCGACGCGCGCCTCCTGCAGCGCCCGCTCGACGACGTCGGGCGGCTGGTCGGATCGTGGCCGGACGATCTTGACCGCGACCTTCTGGCGCGTCGCCGACACTCGGCCGGCATAGACGACGGCCGACGATCCGGCGCCGAGGATGCGACCGATCTCGATGCCGGCGATGGTGCGTCGGGCTTCGCTCACGGGGGCGAGACTATCAGATTCGTACACGCCGCTCTCCGGGTCGCGCGCCGGATCTTTCAGCCGCCGTCGGCGCCGGCCGGTGCGGGCACGGCGTACCGAGCGCGCAGCCACCGCACGATGTCTCGGGACTCGGGCATCCACTCCACCCGCCCGTCGGGGTGGTCGATCCGAAGGACGGGCACGGTGCCGTGGCCGCGGGCCTCGTACAGGGCGCGGCGCGCCTCCACGTCGTCGCGGGGATCGACGCGCCGTACGTCGAGGTCGAGCGCGTCGAGCGCGTGGAACACCATCATGCAGTAGGGACACCAGGCGCTGGCGTAGAGCGTCAGGTCCGGTGCGCTGCGTCTCTCCACGGTCTTCCTCTTCCAGAGCCTGTTCATCACGTTCGAGCCCCCGCCGGATGTCGATTTTCGACGGTCCGCGCGGGACCCCCGAGGGAACCCTTGGATGCCGTGCCCACGCGTCGCGTTGCGCCGCGTCCTTTGCGCGCCGACGCGTGGTGTGGTCCATTGAGGCACACCCGAAGGAGGATCCATGCGCACCCTGACCGTCTTCGCGACCCTCGCGCTCACCCTCGCCGCCTGTGGTGAGGCAACCGACCCCGACGCCGCGCCGGTTCGGGAGAGCTATCGCGCGCTCATCTCGTCGACCGTCGCGCCCGGCGGCGAGCCCGTGGACTTCGAGGTGATCGTCGAGCACGATCCGGGGGTCCCACCCGAGGCCCTCGACGAGGTGGTCCGGCGCGTGCGCGTGGAGTTCGGCGACGTCAGCCAGCCGGAGGGCACCTTCGACCCCCGCGGCGTCCCGCCGGCCGACGTGCACTGGGCGCCGGCCTTCGATCACGCCATCCACGTCATCGTCCGCCCGACGCTGCCGAGCGTGGCGGCCCAGCGGCTGCGCTGGCTGTTCGTCGATCGCCACGTCGCCGACCTGTTCTGCCCGCCGGGTCACGGCGGCTGATCTCCCGCCCGCCCTGATCACCCGCGCAGGAGCCCCCGCATCACGTCGCTGACGCGGGCATGCAGGGCGTCGACCTGGGCGTCGGTGGCGGCCACGTCCAGCACGGGCGGCACCACCGGCGGCGCGATGCGATGCACCAGCCGAACCGGACGTGGCACCAGCGAGGGGCCCAGCCCGCGGACGATGGGCAGCGGCAGCCTCCACCGCCGGTACACCAGCTTCGTCAAGCGATTCTCGTAGACCGTGAACATGTCGTCGGCCGCGCGGCAGCCCACCAGCACGATCGGCACCTGTGCGAGGAGGGCCAGCCGGACGAAGCCACGCCGGCGCTCCCACCGCACCGTGTAGCGCTCGGAGCTCGGGCGCAGGGCCTCACGCATGCCGCCCGGGGCCACCATGACCACCTCGCCTTGCCGCAGCAGCTCGATGCCGTGCGCGGGCGAGGCCGGGCGGATTCCGGCGCGGCGAGCGGCGTCGGCCAGGCCGGGTAGCTTGAAGATGAGGTTGTCGCCCAGGCCCGTGGGGAGCCGACCGGTGGCCTCGTGGATCGCCAGACCCAGCATGAAGGCGTCATAGGTGGCCATGCTGTGGTTGAGGGCGAGCAGGAAGCCCCCGGCGGCGGGCAGGTGCTCGAGGCCCACGACGCGGTGCTGGTGGTAGCGGCGCAGAGGGCGGAGCAACGCGCGAAACCGCGCGATGGCTGCGGGTTCGACGCGGGGCGGTTCGACGCGGGGCGGTTCGACGCGGGGCGGGGCGGGCACCCGCGCAGCATACGGTCCGCGCCCACCCGGTGCCAGGAGGCTGTCGCCGGCGCCTGCCCCATCCGCCGTCGCCGCAGTCAGCCGTCGCCGCAGTCAGCCGTCGCCGCAGTCAGCTGTCGCCGCAGTCAGCCGTCGCCGCAGTCAGCCGTCGCCGCAGTCAGCCGTCGCCGCAGTCAGCCGTCGCCGCGCACGCGTCGCGTAATGGCCGGCAGCATGTAGGTCTGCTCCATCCGCATGTGATCGCGCATCTGGGTCAGCAAGCTGCCGGCGGTCTGCACGATCTGGTCGCGATCGACGATGACGTCGCCGAGGGCGGCCGTCACGAGGCGCTCGAAGCGGGCGGCCTCGGCGCGCAACGTTTCGTGCTGTTGACAGACACGGTGCCTCAGCTCGGCGAAGTCGGGGCCGAGCCCCGCGAGGAGTCGCTCCTCCTCGGGGAAGTGCGCGTCGACCTCGTGCCGGATGATCTGGCAGACGCCCTCGAGCTCGTCCTGATCCTCGCCCGAGGCGAGCCGCGCCAGCAGGCCGTCGAGATCGTCGAGCGCTTGTTCCAGTTGGGCGTGGTCGCCCTCGATGTGCCTCAGGACGTCTTCGGACGACAGATCATCGGGCGCGCCGCGACCGCTCATGGACATGCACCTCCCCCGGACCCGGCCCGGCCGGTTCGAGCCCGGCGCGCGCCGCAAACATCACGCCACCACGCGCCCGCCAGCCTGTCGGGCCCGGTCGAGGGCGCGGGTGACCAAACGGTGACGCGCGTCGGCGTCGCTACCCGCCTGCGCGGGCCCGCACCCGGATGGCCTCGAACAGCTTGGGCAACGAGCTCGACTGCGCCCGCTGCGCGATGGCGTCGGGCATGGCCATCTTGGGCTTCACGTCGACCCGGTACTCGAGCAGCGAACGCTGGCCGGACGCCCCCCAAGGCTTGACCGCCCAGCTGCCCCCGTTGCGCTCGTAGTCACCCGACACGAGCGTCCAGCGGCGCACGTGGCCGCCGCCGGGCAGGGGCGCCACGGTCGAGCGGGTGGTCGACTTCAGGTTGCTGAGCGGGAAGGGCATCTCGATCTCGACGAAGCAGGTGAACTCATCCCCCTGATCGTCCGACCGTCGGCTCACCTTGGTGCGCGGCATGAAGGCCGAGAAGTGCTGGCAGTCGCGCACGACGGGCCACACGGCGGCGGGCGGGGCCTCGACCAGCGCTCGGGCGAGCGCCGCGATGCCCTCGCCACCGGTGGGCTGCAGGGGGGTGATCACGACCTCGCCGCGCTCGAGACGGGCCTGATCGGCGTCGCCCACGACGCGCGTCGCGCCCGCGTCGGCCTTCACCGGCGCGGGTCGATCGGAGCACCCGCACACGACGAGCAACCCCAAGGCGAGCCCCACGGCCGCGGCCCCAGGGAAGTCTGCGGGCGAGGCGATCAGTGGCGGCCGGTGCAGAGCGCCATGCAGAGGAAGGCGTTGTCCTCGGGGCAGTGCAGGCACGTGGGCGGGCAGGCCGCGCCCTGCTCGTCGGGCACGTGGTTGTAGTACTGCTCGCGCGCGTCGAACTCGCTCACCTCGCCGGTCGGGTTCGACACGACGATGGTGCGGAAGGGGTTGTTGCCGTCGCCGACCTGCACGCCGGCGTGGGCGCGCACGCGGCCCGACCATGCCGTGAAGGACTCGACGTCGCCGCTGCGCCGAACGACCTCGATGACGGGAACCTGCCCGTCGGCGCGGGCGCCCTCGACGACATAGGTCCGACCCTCTTCGTTGAGGTCGAAGACCTGCTCGCCGGTGACCGACGGATCGGGCGTCGTGTCGTCGATGTCGCCACAGGCGAAGGCGAACGCCGCCACCGCAAAGACCATCAGCATGCGCGTCATCTTGGTTTCCCCCTGCAGGTCAGTTGTGTCCGGCCGCCATCCTGCCAGCGCAGGCCAGCGGCGTCGAGTCTCATGGTGCGCTTCGCGCAACTCGCGCGACGCCGAGGGGTACGCCGCCGCCTCGCCCCGATGTCGAAGAAAGTGCGGGGTCAAAAAATGCGGCAGCAAAGACGGCGCGGGGGCAAAGACGGCGCGGGGGCAAAGACGGCGCGGGCGGCTCAGTCGGGCGTGCAAACGTGCTCGAGGCAGCTGTTGTCGAAGGGGCAGTCGGCGCTGGCCCGGCAACCCGGCGCGCAGGCGCCCGCAGGCAGGTCGCACCACGCGTCGGTGGCGCAGTCCGCGTCTTCGCCGCAGCCGGCGGTGCAGCGACCGGCCTCGGGGTCGCAGCGCGAGCCCAGGGCGCAGGCGCCGCCGTCGGGCGCGCAAGGGCGCTCGAGCTCGACCGTCGGGCCGTCGCCCGCCTCGTCCTCGAACCGCAACGCAGACTGCACCCAGCGGTAGACGCCCGCGCGGTACTCGATGAGCCCTTCGCCGGTCACGCGCAGATCGTAGATCTCATCGGGCGCCGCGATCACGCGGGCCTCGCCGGCGGCGTCCGTGCGGGCGGCGCCGAGGATACCCTCGAAGTCGGCGAACGCGACCTCGACCGCCGCGCCCATGACGGGCAGGCCCGCCGCGCGGACCCGCACCACGAAGGGCACGGCGCGATCGGTGTGCGACAGGTGCTCGAGGCTCAGCTCGCCCGCGTCGGCCGCCGCGCCCGGCGGAATGGTCAGCGCACGCTCGACCGCCTCGAAACCCGCGACGGCGGCCCGCACCCGGACCGCGCCGGGCGCCAGGGACGGCGCTTCGAATGCCCCCTCCGCGTCGGCGTGGCTGGTCGCCACCGTGGCGCCAGAGGCGTCGAGCACCTCGATCCGCACGGCGCTGCGGCGGTCGGCCCCGTCGAAGCGACGCAGCGCCACCGTGCCGCGCACGCTCCCGGCACGCGGGAGCAGCTCGACCGGCTCGGCGTCGACGGTGGCCCCCGGCGCAACCGTGACCTCGACCTCGGCCGTGTGGTAGCCGGGGTAGCGCAGCCGCAGGCGCCAGGCGCCGGGGCGCAGCGTCAGCGCGTACTCGCCGTCAGCGTTCGACGTGTCGCTCGCGCCGGCGCCGTTATCGACCAGCACGCCGTCGTGGCGGTCCTGGCCCGCGAGCCTCACCGCACCCGTGACGCGACCGTCGGGCGTGGTGTCGACGAGCAGCACCTCGCCCACGTCCTCGGTGGCCGCGATGCCCACGTCGATCCGGCGCGCGGGCGCCGCGAAGCCTTCGATCTCGACGGCCAGCGCGTAGACGCCCGGCGTGATCCTGGCCACCCGGAAAGCGCCGGTGCTCTCGACGTCGCCCCGATGGGCCGCCACGCTCGCGCCGTCCGCGGTGAGCGTGACGACGGCGGCGGCCAGGGCCGCGGCGTCTCCCTCGGCGGGCAGCACCAGGCGACCGAGCACGGTGCCCTTGGCCTGCCGGCTGCGCGGCGAGTCGGGGTCCAGCGGGTGGCTCGCGTCGAGCGACTCGCAGGCCGCGAGCGCGCCGATGCCCCACAGCGCCAGGCTCCAGCCCCTCATGGCGCACCTCGGTAGGGCGTCAGATCGAGGCGCTGCTCGGACTCGCCGGTGATCAGCGCGTCGACCACCGCCGTCAGCCACACCGCCCCCGCCGTGGCGAAGAGCACGTTGGCGGTCAGGTAGTCGTCGTTGGCGTCGCCGCGCCGCGGGATGTCGCCGCCCAGGTAGTCGTCTTCGGCGCCCTGACCCAACACGCCCGCCGTCGCGCCGCCGGCCAACGCCACGCCGAAGAGCGCCAGGTAAGCGGCGCCGCGCGCCACGTCGCCGTTGTGGATCTGGCCCCAGCCGGGCAGCACCGCCGAGCGCCAGGCGCCATCCGTGGCGCCGCGGCTCTCGGTCGCGTCGTCGCGCAAGGCCAGCACCGCGGCGCGATCGAAGGCTTGGCCACCCCGCACCTGCTCGGCGCCGGTGGCGACGTCGAAGACCGTCGCCCGCACGGTGATCGCCTCGCCCTCGGTGGTGAGCGTGCCCGAGACGACCTTGTCGACGCCCAGCAGTTGGCCCACCGCGATGGACTGAGCGGGCGAGAGGGCACCATCGCCGGCCGCCGGCGCGTCGGTGAGCACCTCGTCGAGCGTGTCGGCGTCGATGGGGCGGGCGCGCTCGGCCCAGGCAAAGCGCTGGGAGAGCAGGCTGGCCGAGAGCGGGCCCAGCCCGTCGGCGCGGGCCTGGGCGTCGCCGCCGAAGGGCACCACCGCCATCCGTGGGGGGGCCGCCACGCCAAGGGCGCCGTGCAGGCGCTCCGCGAGGCCGTCGAAGCCGGCCACCACCCGATCGGTGCGCTCGCCGACGGGGGTCTCGACGGTCGAGGCGACGGCGAGGGCCGCGGGCGGCACCTCGCGCGGCGGCACCCTGGACAGCGGCACC
>CALBMW010000087.1 GCA_937896275.1 uncultured Myxococcales bacterium | reverse complement strand
GTCGTGGTTCCACTCGGGGCCCCACGAGTCGACGTAGTTGGGCACCCCCTGGGCCCCCAACGCCCTGGCCAGGAGCCAGCTCTCACCGATGTCCTCCCACTTGCCCTCGCCGCTGACGATGTGGATGTAGCGGGTGCGCAGGAGCTCCAGGTGCGCGCTCCCCAGCGTATGCAGGAAGTAGAGCGGCGAGGCGGCGCGGAGCTCGGCCGTCGGCTCGTGGGCCTCGCTGAAGCGCATGAGGTTGTAGGTCCCGCTCATGGGCAGGGCCTTGTGGAAGACGTCCGGAAACCGGCACACCATCGCGGCCGCGTGGAACGCTCCGATGGACGCGCCCGATGTCCAGATGGGGATGTCCTCGCTCCGGCAGTCCATGTGGATGGCCGGGACGACCTCGTGCCTGATGTACTGGTGAAACTGGTTCTGCAGCCACATCCGGTGCTCCGGAGAGGTCGCCGTGTCGAACCAGGCCCGCCCGCCGACGCTGTCGCAGGAGTAGATCTTGACCAGGCCCGCGTCGAGCAGCGGCTCGAGCGCCCGGATGAGCTGAAAACGCTCGATCTCCTCAGCGTCGCCGCCGGCGGTCGGGAAGACCAACACCGGCTGACCCGTCTCGCCCCAGCGCGCGAGCGTCGCCTCGCACTGAATGCGGTGGGAGTACCACCTCGACTTCAGGAACACGCCAAGCCTCCGTCGTCATCACGTTCGGGGTCATCAGGTTCGAGCGTCACGGGCACCCGGCGCTGCGCCAATCCTGGATCCGCTGCCAGAACAGCTCGGTGAAGCGCTCCACCTCGTTGGCGGGGAAGAGCGCCGCCGTCTTCTCGCGCACCGCCTCGCGGGCCTCGGGCGTGGCAAAGAACTCGAAGGCGACCTCGTCGAGGTGGCCGAGGTGCTCCGCGCAGAACTCCTCGAAGCGGGCCGTCTCGAAGCGTTCGTCGGCCAGCGCGGCGTATCGGTCGAGCTTCTCGGCGAAGGGCAGATCCTCGGCGGCGATCGCATAGAAGGGATCCCAGTCGAGGTTGCGGCGCATCTTGCGTCGGGTCGCCGCGCAGAACACGGTCCATCGCACGTAGGCCTTCACCAGCCACGGGAAGTGGTAGTGGACCGAGGTCACCTGCGAGTCCGGGCATGGGTTCGCGTAGTCGATGGGATACCACGTGCCATTGCGCAGGAGCGCCTCGCAGGAGTTGAACTCCCAGCCGAAGAAGGCGTTGATGGTGAGCGTGACCTTGCGCAGGTGCTCGACATCGGCGGCCGGCATGAAGTCGGTCGCGGTCGTGTAGCGGTCGTGCAGCGGGGCGCTGGGGTCGTAGTTCACGCAGCGCGTCTGCGGGCCGAAGCCCACGCAGCGGACGAAGCGTTCGAAGCCCTCGACCGAGGCCTGAGCGTGCATGATGGCGCTGCCGCTCGCCTCGTATGCCTTCCACGCCTCCGCGGCGTCGGCCACGCGCGTGACGGAGCGCCAGCCACCGCCGTCATAAGGCTTGAGGTACATGGGCCAGCCGATCTTCTCGCCGATGCGTCCGATGTCGAAGAGCTTGCCGTAACGCTTCAGCGTCGACTTGACGTCGGGGTGCGGCTCATAGGCCTTGGGCGGGATCATCCACGTCTCGGGGATGGGCATGCCCAGCGCCATCATGGCGCAATACGAGGTCTGCTTATCGTTGGACTGAACGCTCCA
>CALBMW010000086.1 GCA_937896275.1 uncultured Myxococcales bacterium | reverse complement strand
TGGACGCGATCGACCAGCCAGTCCAGGCCCCCGAGCGCGCGGACCTTCTTCTGGACCGCCTCGGTGTGGCTGTTGGTCACCACGTACACCGGCCGCCCCGCGAGCGCCCGCAGGACGCCACCGGTGTCGGGCCAGGGGACGTCGCGGGTCTTTTGGTAGTTGTACTTGTAGAGGATGCCGTCGAGGAGCCGCGCGCGATCACGCTCGTCGAGCAGCACCCCCGCGTGGTCGAGGATGCGGCGCGCCACTGGCATCACGCGAAGGTAGGGGTCGACCGTCGCCGGCGCCACGATCGCCCCGTCGAAGATCCACCCGTGGGCCTCGGGGGCGGCGGCGATCTGCGCCTCGAAGCGCGCCGCGAGCGCGTGGACCTCGTCGTGGTCGAGCCCGCACATGGCCGCGATGTCCTCGAGGTAGCCCTGGCGGTAGGGCGCGCCCTCGGCCTCGGCGTCGGTCATGGTTCCGTCGAAGTCGAGCACGAGCAAGCGAGTCACGGCGGCGCTCCCGGCCAGTGGTGTTGGTGTGGCCCGGGCGTACCCGATTCGCCCGGTGAGGGCAAGCGCCGGCGATTGTCGCCGACCGCGTAACCCGGCCCGGGGCGGGCCTGTGTCTGATGGTGCGAACGGGCCGCGACGGTCCGCCCACCCCGGAGCAAGACGATGAGCAAGAAGTCCCTCACCCGCTGGTTCGCCCTCGCCGCCCTCACCGTCGGGCTGGCCGCCCCCGCCCTGGCCCGCCCGCCACGCGGAGAGCGCGGTGAGCGCTTCGCCGCCAAGGCGGCCGAGCTGGGCGTCGACGCCGCGACGATCGAGCAGATCAAGACCATCCGCAAGGAGGCCCGCGCCGGCCACGGCGACGATCGCGGCGGCATGAAGGCGGCGCACGAGGCGCTGCGGGCCGCCATGAAGGCCGGCGACGAGAAGGCCGCGCTGCAGGCCGCCGACGCGATGAACGCGCTGAAGGGCGAGAAGATGAAGGACCGCGTCCGCGCGGGCCTCAAGGTTCGGGCCCTGCTGACGGCCGAGCAGTGGGAGGCCCTGGAGTCGATGCGGGGCCACGGCGAGCGCGGCGAAGGCAGGCGCGGCGAAGGCAGGCGCGGCCGCGTCCGTGGGCACGATGGCCCGCCCGGCGACGACCTGGACGGCGCCGAGGGCGAGGGCCCCGGCGGCTTCTGACGACCGACTGACTCTCGACCCCCCGTCGGCGCGCGGACTCCCCCCGTCCGTCCGCGCGCCGGCGGTGTTCCCTTGGAAGCGGGCCCGCGGCGCTCGCGCTCCGCGGCCCTCCCATGTGTCAGCGTAGTTGTCGCCTGTTCTTGGTGTCGCGATCCCGCGGCACAGGCGGTGGGGTGCGACGTGACGACACGAGACCGAAGTGCTCGACCGCCACGTGGGCGAGCCAGCCAGGGCCGCAGGGCCAAGCCCTGGTCCGTATGGGCCTGATTGCGCCGAAGGCGCCGCGCGGGTGAGCATTGCGCCCCATCAGCCTGGGGAGGGCCCGCATGACGATCTGGGTAGACGCCGACGCGACGCCGCGCCCGGTCAAGGAGATCCTGTTCCGCGCGGCCGAGAAGCGGCCCGTCACCATCGTGTTGGTCGCGAACAGCGGCCAGTGGGTGCCGCCCCGCAGCCGCGTGACCTGGGTGCAGGTGCCCTCCGGTCCGGACGTGGCAGACGACTACATCGCGGACCAGTGCGAGGCGGGCGACCTGGTCATCACCGATGACGTGCCGCTCGCGGCGCGGGTCGTCGAGCGCGGAGGCTACGCGCTGCAGCCCCGCGGCGATCTGCTGGACGCGGAGAACGTGGCCGAGCGCCTGAGCATCCGCGACTTCAACGACGGCCTCCGCGGCGACGGGGTCATCACCGGCGGCCCCGCCCCCTTCGGCGCCGGCGACCGGCAGCGCTTCGCAAACGCCCTGGACCGCTGGATCACGCGCCACACCCGCTGACCTCCGGCCCCGCCCGCCCCTGGGTGCAGCCGCACCCCGCCGCCAAGCCAACTCACCCCGCCCGCCGTTGCCTGGGCCCATGGGTGTCCCGCGCCCGCGGCCCCCTGGGAGAGACGCGATGGCCATCGAGATCAGAGAGGCCTTCGACGCCGAGACGCTGGAGCGCATCTTCCGCTTTCGCTACGCGGTGCACGTCGAGGAGCTCGGCAAGGGCGGCGACGCGATCGACCACGCGCGGCGCATGATGCGCGAGCCGGCCGACGACCACGCCACCCACTTCTACGCCGAGGAGGACGGCCGCATGGTCGGCTGCGCCCGGGTCAACGCGGGCCGGGAGGCGCCGCTGCCCGGACCCTACCGCGCTTGGCTCGACATGGCGCCGCTCGAGGCCACCCTCGGCGAGCAGCGCATGACGCTCACCAGCCGCCTGATGGTGGATCCCTCCTACCGCGGCCGCACGCTCGCCTCACTGCTCGTCCTGCGCCTCTACGCCCACGGCCTCGAGATTGGGACCGACGCCGACTTCATCTACTGCGAGCCCAACCTGCTGCGGCTCTACTACCGCCTGGGCTACCGCCCGTATCGCGCCGCCATCCGTCCTGACGGCACCGCGCTGCGCGTGCCCCTGGTCCTGTGCCTCAGAGACTCGGCGCACCTGCTCAAGGCCGAGTCCCCGTTCGCGATGATGCTGCCCCAGGCCAAGGACGATCACGGGCACACCGCGCAGTTGCTGGGGAAGACCTACACCGGCTTCGACCCGTCGCCCCCCTGCCTGCAGGGCGATCTGCGCACGCTGTGGGCCCAGCTCGCCGACGGCCTGACCCGGACCGCCGAGCGCCGCTCGCTGCTCGACGGCCTCGAGGAGGCCCAAGTCGATCGGGTCCTCGGCGCCGCCGCGGCCCTGAGCTTCGGGCGGGACGAGATCATCCAGCACCGCGACGAGCGCCGCCCGGGCCTGGGCCTGGTGCTCTCGGGTCGGCTGGGGGTGGGCTTGCCGACCCACGACGGGTGGCACTGGCTCGAGATCCTCGGCCCGGGCGACGTCTTCGGCGAGCCCGACGCGCCACCGGCCGCGGGCCGGGCGACCGATCTCGTGGCCCTCGAGGACACCCGCGTCGCCCTGCTGAGCGAGAACCTCATCGCCCGCACCACCGAGCGGGACCCGACCCTGGCCGCGCGCCTGGCGATCAACCTCGTGGGCGTGCTGCGCCAGCGCGTCGACGATCTGCACCGGCGGAGCGCCGCCTGGATCCTCCAGGAGCGCGGCCGCCTCACCCGGCAACACACCATCCCCCCGATCTCGTCGATGGGCTCGCAGGGTGGCTTCGTTGGACGAGACGGCGTTTGACGAGACAGCGTTTGAGAAGACAGCGTTTGACGAGACAGCGCGAGGAGGCCGCCCGATGAGTGACCGCACGACCTTCCAGCAGGCCGTGGCCGAGGCCGTGGCGAGCTTCCCGGCCAACGCGATGTGCCGCCGGCTGGACGCGGGCGACTTCGCGATGCAGGACTACCGCCGCCTGCTGCGGACCCTCTTCCACCAGACCTTCGAGGGCCCGGCGACCTTCGCGCTGGCCGGATTTCACTGTCCACTGCGACACGAGGCGGCGCGCGCCTACCTGATGAAGCACGCCGAGGAGGAGAAGCACCACTACGAGTGGCTCATCAGCGACCTGCGCAACGTCGGCGACGACGGGCCCGATCCGCGCTCGACCTTCCCCGGCCCGGCCACCGCTGCGTACGTGGCGTTCAACGTGTACTGCGCCCTGCGCGAGCCCGTGGCGCGCCTGGCGATCGCGGCGGTGCTGGAGGGCATCGGGGGCCGCCACGGCACGACCTATGGCCGCCGCCTGGCGACGACCCTGGGCCTCACGCGCGCTCAGGCCAGCTTCTTCCTGAGCCACGGCGAGCTCGACGTGGGGCACGTCGAGGAGGTGCTGGCGACCATCGACGCCTGCGATCTGGGGCCGCGCGACTGGGCCTTCATGGCGCACGCGGCGCGCACCGCCGGGGCGCTGTACAACGGCATGTACGACGAGGCGGCGTCGTGACGGCGTCGGCGTGGCTGGCCTGGGCCGCGGCGCTGGGCGCGGCGCTCGTCACCTTCGGTGGCTTCGTCTGGGCCGTGCGTCGCTTCTTCGCGCGGTACGGGCCACCCGCCCCGGGCATGCGGGCCATCGCCGCCGGCGGGACCGCGGCGATGATCGCCGACTTGGTCGTGTTGGCCTGCTCGGCGGACGTCGGTCCGGGCTGGCACCTGGCCGGCGCGGCGCTGTTCGCGAGCGCCGCGGCGCTGTTCTGGGAGGCCGTCAAGGCCAACCGCGCGCGGCCCCTCACCCTGGCCTTCTCGGACGACGAGCCCGGGCACCTGGTCGAGTGGGGACCCTACGCCACGGTGCGCCACCCCTTCTACAGCGCCTACATGCTCGCCTGGATCGCCGGCGCCGTGGCGGCCGCGCAGCCCGCGCTGCTGCTGGCCTTCGGTGTGATGGGCACCTTGTACGTGCGAGCCGCGCGACGCGAGGAGTCCAAGTTCGCGGCCAGCCCGCTGGCCTCGGCCTACGCCGCCTACCGGGCGCGCACGGGCATGTTCGTGCCGACGGGTCGGCCTCGCGGCGGTCGCCTGGCCGCACCCTCGACGGGCGCCGAGCGCTGACGAGACGGTCGCTCAGCCCTCGTCGGGATCGTCCCCGGCGGCCGCGTCGCCCTCGCCCGCGTCGTCGTCGCCCGCGGCCTCGTCGGGGTGCGCGGCCAGGGCCTGATCGGGGTTCGCTGTCGAGTGGTCCCGCGTCGCAGCCCCGGGATCGGTGTCGCCGCCGTCCAACTCACCGTCGAGCGTGTCGTCGGGCGTGTCCTCGAAGTGGCCTTCGGCCTCGAGATCGGAGATGTCCAGCGCGGGCATGCCCACGGCGGTGTCCCCCAGGTGGTCGAGGTCGTCGAGGTCGTCGGCCAGCGACAGGCCGAGCCCCGAGACGTCGAGCGCCTCCATCTCGGGGTTGGTGTCGATGGGCCGCGTCGCGGCGGGCGTCTCGGCGTCCGCGTCGATGGTGTTCTTGTCGTTGGCGTCCGGCGGCGGTGCGGCCTTGGCGGGATCGGTGTCGCTCATGCCCCCGAAGATGCGGGACGCGGACGCCGGACGCAAGCGTCCAGGCTGTCAGTCCGGCGCGGCCACGACCGTGAAGCCGGCAGCGATCAGGATGGCCGTCGCGCCCTCGGCCTCGGCGCCCTGAACCCAGATGTCGCCCTCAACGGGCAGCATGACCATGGCGCCCGTGTGCACCCACAGCGCCGTGCCTCGGCCCATGCCGTAGTCCGACACGCGCCACACCTTCAACGCGGCCGCATGAAGCGCCACGCGCACCACCTCGACTGGATCGCTCTCGTCCGTCATCGTCCACCCTCCGTGCGAAGAACCTAGCAGACCGCGGAGAGGCGCGCCGCCGTGGGGCCGGCTATAGTGCGCCGATGCGCCACGACGGCGACCGCCCTCCCGCTCATCGAGTTCGGGTGACGGGGCCGACCGCGTGAGCGCCCCCGTGTCGGATCCTGGCCACCGAGAGACCGCTCGCTGGCCACCGAGTGACCCTGCGACGGCCGGCGGCGGAGCCGCGGCCCCCGACGAGGAGCAATCATGCGCGTCATGATCGCGGACAGCTTGCCTGACGCCGCCCGCAGCCGTCTGCAGGGCGCGGGCTTCGAGGTCGTGGTCGAGGCCGGCCTGAGCGGCGATGCGTTGGTCGACGCGATGGCCCGACACGCGCCCGACGTGCTGGTCGTGCGCTCGACCAAGGTGACCGCGGCCCACTTCGCCGCGGCCCCCTCGGTGCAACTCGTCGTGCGCGCCGGGGCAGGCGTCAACACCATCGACATCGCCGCCGCCTCGGCGCGCGGCGTGTTCGTGACCAACTGCCCGGGGATGAACGCGGTCGCGGTGGCCGAGCTGGCCATGGGCCACCTGCTCAACGCCGATCGTCGCATCGCCGACAACGTGGCCGACCTGCGGGCGGGGCGCTGGCGCAAGAAGGAGTACGGCAAGGGCCGGGGCCTCAAGGGCCGCACCTTGGGCGTGATCGGGGTCGGCTCGATCGGGCGGGCGGTCATCGCGCGCGCCCTGGCCTTCGAGATGCAGGTGCTCGCCTGGTCGCCCAGCCTCGACGACGCCGCCGCCGAGGTGCTGGGCGTCGAGCGCGGCGCGTCACCCGAGGCCGTGGCACGCCGCGCCGACGCCGTGACCGTGCACGTCGCGCTCACCGTCGCCACGCGCGGCTTCATCGGTCGAGCCTTCTTCGAGGCCATGCGGCCGGGCGCGATCTTCGTCAACACGTCGCGCGGCGAGGTGGTCGACGAGGGCGCGCTGGCCGACGCCGTGCGCACGTCGGGCATCCGCGCGGGCCTCGACGTGTTCGCCGACGAGCCGGCCGGCGACGCGGCCGACGGGTGGGTCTGCGCGATCAGCGACCTGCCGGGCGTCTACGGGACACACCACATCGGCGCCAGCACCGCCGAGGCTCAAGACGCGGTCGCCTTCGAGGCCTGCCGGCTGATCGAGGCATGGGCCGCCACCGGCAGCGCACCCAACACCGTGAACCTGGCGCGGAAGACCCACGCCACGCACCTGCTCGTCGCCCGCCACGCTGACCGGGTCGGCGTGCTGGCGGGCATCCTCGTGCAGCTGCGCGAGGCGCGCATCAACGTGCAGCAGATGGAGAACGTGATCTTCGCGGGCGCGGGCGCGGCGGCCTGCGCGCGCATCCAGGTCGGCGCGCGGCCCGACGAGGCGCTGCTCGCGGCGCTCCGCGCCGACGACGCGGTCTACGACGTGAAGCTCGTCGAGCTCCCCTCGACTTGACCCTGGCGTCCAGCTGAGCCCGGAGTCCAATGGCCTCCTTCGATCCCTTCGGCATCGACACGACGGCCCGGCAGCGCGCCAGCCGGGCGCTGCTGGTGATGGCGGCCGCGACGGCCCTGCCCGGCCTGCTCACGCTGGCGACCTATGGCTGGACCACGCTGGGCGTCGACGCGCTGATCGAGGTGGCGACCCGGCGGGCGTGGGCCGGGGTGGGGGCACAGGTGCTCTGGGCCTCGGGCGCGCTCGCGCTGGCGTGGGCGCTGGGCGGGGGGTTGCGCTGGGCCGCGGCGGCGGTGGGCGCCCTCGGCCTCGCGCTGGCGCTCGAGACGGGCGCCGCGGCGTGGTGGATCTCGGTGGGCCTGACCGACGACACGCCGCCGGTGTGGCTGCTGACGCTGCTCGGACGCCCGACGGTGATCGCCGGCTACGCGGTCCATGGGCTGTGGGTGGCGGTGCTCGCGACCCTGGCCGTGCGATGGCGTTCGCCCTGGGGGTTGGGGGCGGCGGGTCTGGCGTTGCTGTCGGGCGCCACGCTCGGGGTGGTCGGCGACGGGCTGACGCTCGAGGTCGGCGAGGCGGCCACCTGGGCGGTCATCACTCTGCTGGCGGTCGCTCAACTCCTTGTGGGGCTGGCCGCCGATCCGGTGCCGCCGGCGCGCCCGCTGCGCGAGGTCGATCGCGCCGACTGGGCCCGCTTCGCCGCCGGGCTGACCCTGCACCGTCGGGGCTTGTCGGTCCGCCTCGTGGCGGTGGTCGGGGGTGGGCTCTCGCTGGCGATGCTGGCCTTCGCGCACCGCAGCGCCCAGGCCGGGACGGTGGCGCGCCTGCTGCCGCTCGCCGATCTGCTGCTGGGCCTCGTCGCGCTCGCGGGCCTGTGGGGCATGCGCACCGCCCCCGCCCAGAGCGGCGCGCGCGGCCCGCTGACCGCGGCGGCGGTGATGATGACCGCCGCGTTGGCCGCGAGCGCCTGGGTCACGGCGTCGCTGCACATCGCGCTGGATCAGCGCGTCCCCTCCCTCGCCGAGCTGGAGCGGTTGCAGCGTTTCGCCTTTGCGATCCAGGCGTTGTCGGTGCCGACGGTGGCGCTCGTGCTGCTGGGCGTGGCCCGGTTGGCACAGCTCGCCGAGAGCCGGGTGCTGGCGCGGCGTGCCACGTGGCTGGCGCGCATGGTCTGGCCGCTGATGGCCGCCTCGCTGCTACCCTGGGCCGCGGTGCAGGACGCCTTGGGGCTGCCGATCTGGATCGCCACGACCGTGGGCGCGGCGATCTGGGCGGGCGCGTTGGCGCTGGGCTACCTGCACCTGCTGCGGCGCATGGAGCAGGCCGTGCGGGCGTCGGCCGGCCTCTAACAGCCTCCCCACGAAGTCGCTCCGCGTCGCGCAGCACCGCTCTGCCGGCCGATGCCTGCGTTGGAAAGCCTTCGAATACCCCGGGTATTCCTGCAGCTTCCCGCCTTGGCCTCGACCGGCAGCCCGGCACTGCACTCGGTCCGGACTTTGTGGGGAGGCTCCAAGGTGCCAGGCTCGGCGCCTCACTGCGATCGAGGGGTAACCCTGCCGGCGTACGCCCGTAAGGCGGTCATGAAGAAGCACACCCTGTCGACCCTGCTGCTCGCGACCTCGATGCTCTCGGCCTGCAGCGTGCGCGCCGAGCCGCCCGCCGAGTGGGGCGACGTCGCCTGGAAGCGCGACGCCGCCACGGCCCAGGCGGACGCGAAGCGCACCGGGCGGCCCATCCTGCTGCTGTTCACCGAGGTGCCCGGCTGCTCGACCGTCAACCGCTACGCCACCGACGTCCTGCGCAACCCAGTGATCGCCGAGGCGGCCGAGACCCTCTTCGTGCCGCTCGTCGTACACAACAACCTGCCCGCGGGCACGCCCGACCACGCGCTGCTCACGCGCTTCCACGAGCCCGCCTGGAACAACCCGGTGCTGCACGTGGTGGACGCCGATCTGCAGCCCTTGGCGTCGCGACTGGCGGGTGACTATACGGTCGCCGGGACGGCCGCGACCATGGTCGCCGGCCTCGAGAAGGCGGGCGGCGACGCGCCCCCCTGGCTGACCGCGCTCACGGCGCGCGCCGACGAGGTCGCGGTCTTCGGCATGTATTGCTTCTGGAGCGGCGAGGTGGCGCTCGGCGCGCAGGAGGGCGTCGTCTCGACCGAGCCCGGCTTCCTCAACGGCGGCGAGGTCGTTCGAGTGCGCTTCGACCCGCGGCGCACCACCGCGCGCCAGCTTGCCGCGCGCGCCCACGTCGATCTGGTCTCCGCCGACGCCGGTGAGGTGAAGCCCACCGCCAAGGACCGCAACTACCAGCTTCGCCGATCGAAGCTGGCCGATCTGTCGCTCGACGCCACCCAACAGACGCGCGTGAACGCCGCCCTCGGGCAAGGCGGCGATCCCACGCGGTGGCTGACGCCGCGGCAGATCGCGCGCCTGGGCGCCGGGCGCTGAGCGGCGCTCCCCCGCCCACGCCGCCCCGCACCTCCAATCCCTGCCCGCCACGCCCATTGTGCGCACCCCCACGCCTTTGCTACTCCCGTTGCGCGGCGAACCTGCGGAGGAATCAGCGATGGACGCTCGATGGTGGCTGGGTGGACTCATGGTCGCGGCGTGCGCGACCGGGTGTGACGACGGCGGCGGCGGCGACGCGCCGAGCCCCACCGAGGACGGGGGCGGCGGCACGGGCGGCACGCAGCCGGACGCCATGCCGACCGACGACGCCGAGGCGCCCGCCGATCTGGGGCCGCCGCCGGACATGGG
>CALBMW010000085.1 GCA_937896275.1 uncultured Myxococcales bacterium | reverse complement strand
GGTGCTCGACGCCGACGAGCGCGTGACCCCGCGCTCGCGCACGGCCGTCCGCTCGATCATGGAGGAGTACGGCGACGTCCCGCGCGTGGTGTGCCCGCGCATCCACAACTACACGCGCGACGGGCGCTTCATGAACGACGGGTTCAGCGGCCGGCTCTTCCGCAATCGACCGGACATGCGCTTCAGCGGCCGCGTGCACGAGGAGGTCGGCCGCGACATGCCGGCCGTCTCGACGGACTACCGGCTCGACTTCGAGCTCGACCACTATGGCGCCGATCCCGACGTCATGCGCGAGAAGGCCAAGGACTCCAGGAACACCGACCTGCTCCAGGCGCGCCTGGCCGAGGCGCCCGACGATCTGCTGACCTGGTTCTATCTGGGCAGCCAGCACTGGCTGGGCGCCCGGCGCGAGGAGGCCGGCGAGGCCTTCCGGCGCGTGGTCGAGCTCTTCGAGCGCAACCCCTCGCGCTACGGGATGGCGGTGCGCAACGTGCCGGTGCCCTACAGCTACGTGGGGCTGGTCCGGGCGCTCATCGATCAGGGTCGGGCGGCCGAGGCCATCGAGGCGGGCAACCGGGGCCTCGCGCGCTTCCCGGACAACCCCGACCTCTGGTACCACACCGCCTTCGCCCTCATCCGCGCCGACGATCTGCCGACGGCCGCGCGCTACCTGCAGCGCGCGATGGACGCGAAGCCCGGAGGCTACGGCCTCATCAGCATGTCGGACCACACCATCAGGGCGTGGCGGGCGCGCCGGGTGTTGGGCGACGTCGCCTACGAGCTCGAGGATCGCGAGGCCGCCTACGCGCACTACCACGCGGTCTACGAGGTGATGCCGGACGTCTTCGACGAGCGGGTGGTGGTGGCGGCGCGTCTCGTGGAGTTGGGATCGGCCCTGGGCCAACTGGAGCACCTGGCGGCGGACACGCTGACCTACCTGACGTTACGGCCGTCGGAGCTGGGCGTGGGCCTGCAGGTGGCCGGCATGCTCTCGTCGCGCGTCGGCCCGCAGGCCGCCTACGACCTGCTGACCGCGCTCTTCGAGCAGGTCGAGGCATTGCGCGACTCGGTCGATCTGTCGATGACCATCGGCCACATCGCGGAGCAAGCGGGCGAGGACGCCGAGGCGCTCCGGTGGTACGAGCGGGTCGTCAACGCCGGCCATCGCGATCCGCGCTTCTACCTCAACCTGGCTCAGGTGTTCCTGCGGCAAGGTCAGCGCGAGTCGGCCGCCGAGGCCTTCGAGTTCGCCCAGCGCCTCATGGATCCTGGCGCCGGTCAGTCCGGGTAGGGCGGCCCCTCGCCCACGTTCACGCCGATGAAGGGCAGGTTGCGCAGCTTGGACTGATAGTCGAGGCCGTAGCCGATCACGAAGCGGTCGGGGATCTCGAAGCCGAGGTAGTCGACGGGCACCGCGACCTGCGTGCGCGCCGGCTTCTGCAGCAGCGAGGCCACCCGCACCGAGGCCGGTCGCCGCGTGGCGAGGTTCTCGAGCAGGTACTGCATGGTCAGGCCGGTGTCGATGATGTCTTCGACCACCAGCACGTGCTTGCCCCGAACCGGGCGCGTCAAGTCCTGTGTCACCTGCACCACGCCGCTCGTCTCCTCGGAGTCGCCGTAGCTCGACAGCCCCAGGAAGTCGAGCTCGATGGGCAGGTCGATGTGCCGGCACAGGTCGGCCATGAACATGACGCTGCCCTTCAGCACCGCCACCAGCACCAGCCCCGCCTCGCGCTGCCGGTAGTCCTCGGTGATGCGCGCGCCGAGCTCGGCCACGCGCCTGGCCAGCGTGTCCGCGTCGATGAGGATCTCGATCTTGGCCGGGTCGTAGAAGGGCATCGCAGCTCCGTTCAAATCCAGCTGTTGTTCATCAGCTCGCCGAAGCCGCCCCCCCCGGGGACGATGTACTGGCGCTCGTCGAGGCCGCTCTCCTCTGACCAGCGCGTGCCGGGCACCGTCGACAGGACGTCCGGTGGCGACATGCCGCGGTCGACGCGCACCGCGTAGATCACCACGCCGGGGACCGCGTCGGTCAGGCGTCGGATGAACTGCGGCGTGACGATGAGGTTGAGCGTGACGAGGCGCCGCGGCTTGCCCAGCGCGCCGGCCTGATAGCCGTCCATGGCCATGGCCAGGCTGTTGCCGGTGGCCCCCATCGGATCGGGGAACAGCACGAAGCAGTCGTCGACCAGGCCGCCGATCTTGCTGCCCGAGATCGCGGCGCCCGTCACCTCGTCCTGCGCGTTGGTGGTGCGCGCCATGATCAGGTGGTCCTGCCGCACCGCGGCCGGATCCAGGATGCCGTTGAGCGTGTCGTAGCAGATTTGACTGGGCAGGATGCCCGCGCGCGCGATGTCGACGACCACCGTCGGCGTGGCGCGCTCGACGATCTCGCCCGCGAAGACGCCGCGCTCGGTGGTGGCCCGCATGCGGGTGTCCATCTGCACGTGCGTGCGCGGGAACTCTTGATTGATCACCGTGCGAATGAGGCTCGTGTAGAGCACCTTGACCAGGCCGTTGAAGACGGGCTGGTGCGTGCTCGGCGCGCAGAGTCGCGCGAGCTGCGTCGTGAGGAAGGGATCCTCCAGGATGTGCACGTGATCGCCGTAGCGGTGCTCGATCTCACTGAGATGGTAGGACGGCCTCATGGGCTCCTCCGCGGGTCGAGGGGCAGGGACGGTTGCTCGGGCACGACCGGGCGCGGCGGAGCGTTCGACGAGTCGGCGATGGGCAGGGTCTGCTGGTCGGGCGCGGCGATCGGCTGGGGCTGATGGCAGCGGCGGCACCGCGCCTCGTAGCTGTCGCTCGCGCCGATGACCACCTGGGCCTCGTTCGCGGTCATGCGCTGGGAGCGGCTGGCCGGGTTGCCGCACACCACGCACACCGCCTGCTTCTTGGTGACGTACTCGGCGATGGCCAAGAGCGTCGGCATCGGCTCGAAGGGCTCGCCGCGAAAGTCCATGTCGAGGCCGGCGCAGATGACGCGCAGGCCCTGATCGGCCAGCCGCTGGACGACCGAGACCAGGTCGTCGCCGAAGAACTGGCACTCGTCGATGCCGACCACGCTGGCCTTGGCATCG
>CALBMW010000084.1 GCA_937896275.1 uncultured Myxococcales bacterium | reverse complement strand
CGGCGCACTTGATTCGATCGGTCATGAAGGCCATCTCGAGGCGCCAATTGCAGAGCTTGGTCGCGGTGATCCAGTGCGCGTGATCCATCCAGAACATCTGCTCGGGCTTGACGAAGGGGCGCGCCGCGGTGGGCACCTCGGTCTTCGCCGCCTGCCAACGGTTGATGAGCTTCACCTCGCCCTCGCCGACATCCTCGCGCGACTGCAGCCCGATGGACTCGATGTTCGGCATGAACGCCGCCAGCTCCGGCAGCTGGTCGCGCATGGCCACGAAGACCTGGTCGATGGGAAACGGGCAGTAGGTGATGACGTCGATCCGCATGCGGGCTCCTTGGGTGAAGGTGGCGCATCTTAGCCGCTCGAACGCGCCGTGACACCCGCTTCGACGCTGGCATCGCGGCGCGCCGAGGCCTAACTTCGAGGCATGGACGCCGATCTCGCCTGGACCGACGCGCGGGTGGTGGTGCTCGACCTCGAGACCACCGGGACCCACCCCGCCACGGATCGAATCGTCGAGGTCGGCACGGCGGTCTTCCTTGGTGGCCGCGCGGCCGAGTGGCGGCGCGCGCGCGTCGATCCGGGGGTCCCGATTCCGCCCGACGCGACGGCCATCCATGGCATTGGCGCGGCGCACGTCGCCGGGCAGCCTAGGATCGGCGCGCTGGCGCGGCGTCTGTTCGAGCACCTGGCGGGCGAGACCACCGCGCTCGTGGGCTACAACGCCCACCACTTCGACGTGCCCCTGCTCAACGCCGAGCTCGCCCGCGCGGGCCGCCCCGAGCGCCTCGACCCCGATGATGTGCTGGATCTGATGATCTTCGCGCGCTGGTACCACCGCGACCGACGCCGTCGCCGTCTGGCCGATCTGTGCGCCTGGTATGGCATCTCGCTCCAGGACGCGCACACCGCCGCCGCCGACTCGGCCGCCACCGGCTTCCTGCTGTTCGCGATGGTGCGGGACGGCGTGGTGCCGGCCACCGTGAGGGCGGCCTTCGCGGAGCAGGCGCGGCTCGTGCCGCTGCTCGAGGCCGAGCGCCGCGTCTACGGCCACTGGATGTATCGGGATCGGCAGACCGGCGAGCTCTGCATCGGCGCGGGGCGCCTGTCGGGCCTGCCGCTCGCGGCCGCCGATCCGGGGGCGATCAGCGACCTGCTGGCCGAGGTGTCCGATCTGCCCGCCGCCGTCCGCGACGCCTTCGAAGCGCGCCGCCGAGGAGAACCGCCGCCCACGGCGGAAGGCTGAGCGGCCCGTCGCCGGCGCGGCAGCCGCCCTGGCCGAGGACGCCGTCCGTGCCCCGCGCGTCGTCGTTGGATCCGCCGCGGGGCTCGACGGCGGCGGGCGCGGCGTCCGGCCCGATCGGGGCGACGGGGCCCACGCCACCGAGGGCGGCGTCGCGGCGCGGATCGCCGGGCTCGGGGTCGAAGGCGCCCGCGTCTTCAGGGGGCGCTTCGGGCGTCGGCGGCGGGGCGTCGGCGGTCAGCCGCACCGCGTCGATGGACACGCGCTGGCCGGGCGCGCCGGCCTCGCCCAATGGCCAAAGGCGGAGGCGCGTCAGCGTGCCCGACCAAGGCGGGCCCAGGTGCGTCGCCTCGTCAGCGCCGTCGCCGCGCAGGTCGAAGTCGATCGCGTCCCCCGGCGCGAAGCCGTCGGCGCCCGCCAGGCTCCAGGCGAGGCGCGCGCGGGCGGGACCGGCGTCCGTGCTCATCACCACGCGCACGCCGCCGTAGCCACCGAGCGGGACGGCGACGGGGGGACTCTCGAGGCACGGCGCCCCGCCGCTCAGCTCGCCGACCAGGCGCCCGCCCTCGACCCGCAGCGCGCCGATCGCGTCGGGCGCGCAGGCGCGCCAGCCTTCGAGGAGATCGGGGTCATCGGCCTCGAAGTCGAAGGCGGTGGGATCGAAGGTGTCCGCGGCGCGCTCGACGCGCAGGTCGCCGCCGTTGAAGGTCTGGCCGTCGTTGACCTCGACCGGGTCGTCCCAGTCCACCTTCTCGCCGTAGTAGCCGCGGACGTGGTTGATCCAGGCCCGCAGGTGGCCGGTGCCCTCCGCCGCGGTGGCGCGGTCGGCCCGCAGCCAGAGGGTGACGCGCTTGGCCTCGCCGGCGCCGAAGCCGTTGAGGCGCAAGTCGCCCGCCGTGGGCGGCGCGTCCTCGGGCGGGTTGGCGGCGTTGTCCATCGCGTCGTTGCGCTGCCAGGTGGTCCGATCCAGGGCGGGGTGGTCGGTCTCGACGAGGTAGCGCACCGGCGTGAGGCCGGCCGGCACGCGGTAGCGCAGGGTGATGGCCGCGTCCTCGGCGCTCTCGGCCCGCGTGTTGCCGTCGCCGCGGTTGTGGACGACGACCGTCCAGCGCAGCGTGTCGCCCACCCAGGCGTCGGGCACGCCGCCGCTGCGTCCGCCGCGGATCATGTCCGCGCAGGCGTCGAAGTCGCAGGTCCGGTCGGGCACGTCGAGGCCGGTGTCGAGGTGGAAGTCGGGCGTCTGAGGCGGGGGCGGTGGATCGGGGGGCGGCGCGTCCGCGCAGCTGATCGCGGGCAAGCCGCGGTAGCCGCCTTGATCGACCCAGTAGCTGAGGGGCCCACCGCAGGGGCCGGTGTACGGATCGTCGGCCGTGCCGCCCACCCGCACCTCGAAGTGCAGGTGGGGTCCGGTCGAGTGGCCGCTGCTGCCCACTTGGCCCAGCTTCTGGCCGCACGCGACCTGCTGACCCTCGGACACCACCACTGAACCTTGGCGCATGTGCCCGTAATACGTGACCTTTCCGTCGTCGTGCTCGATGCGGACGTAGTTGCCGAAGCCGCTGCCGCCCGCGCAGTCGCCGGTGGTGCACCGATCGAACTCGCCATCGTGCGCGAAGGTCACGCGGCCGGCGGCGCCCGCGACCGCGTCGCGGCCCTCGTCCATGGCGGCGAAGCGGCCGATGATGCCGATGTCGGTGCCGTGGTGGCCGCCGTAGGTGTGATCGCCGCAGTTCCAGTCGCGGACGCCGCCCAGGTCGAAGTAGGCGGTGATGACCGCGTCGCCGCGCACCGGGTAGCTGAAGTCGACGGCGCGCGCCGCCGTGGTGGGGGCCACCAGGACGAGCGCCAGGCAGAGCGCGCGCCTCATTTGGGGCGCGCCTGACCGGTGGTCGCGTCGAAGATCCACCAAGCCTCGCCCGCGTCGTACAGCACGGCGCCGTCGGGCAGAACGCGGGTGTGCGCGGGGAAGGCCGGCACCGGCGTGAAGGGCGCGCCCGGGGCGTTGGTCAGGCGGCCCGCCGGGCCGAACCAGCCGACGAGGCCCGTGCCCGCGGACGAGATCCAGCGAAGCGTGCCGTCCGGCAGCACCACAGGCCGGTCGCTGTGGCCATCGGCGGTGATCGCCTTGGGGGCCGCCCCCGGGACGAGGAGCCAGACGTCGCTCAACGGGGGCAGGGGGCTCCGCGTGAAGGCGATCGCGCCGTCGGGGCCCGCCGCCAGATCGGGCAGCACGTGATCGGCGACGGCGCGGCCATCGACGACGAGGGTACCCTGCGCATCGACCCAAGCGCGGGCGCCGGGGGCGACGGCCTGGACCCGCGCGACCGCTCGGCGGTCGATCCACAGGGTGCCCAAGGGCGGCGCCTCGTGCGGCGGCGGGCCGGGATCGGGGACGAAGAAGGCGTTGGCCGCCGCGACCACGGCCTGGGCGGCGCGGCCGGTGGCGGGGGGCGCCGCGGGCGAGGTGCAGCCGACGAGGGCGACGAGGGCGGCGAGCAGGGCGAGGTCGGCGTGTGGCACGCCCGCCAGTGTCCCCGAGGGGAGCACCCC
>CALBMW010000083.1 GCA_937896275.1 uncultured Myxococcales bacterium | reverse complement strand
CGTGGCCCACGTGATCTACTGCGCCGATGGCGGCGCGGGCGCCCTGGGCCGCGCGCGGGCCGACAGCTTCCTCGAGGTCGTCGGTGCCCACGCGGGTGTCGGCGTCACGACGGTGGGCGTGGGCCATCACCCCTATGACGACGCGCTGCTCGAGGCCCTGACCCGGCGCGCCGCGGGGCGCTACCGCTTCGCCGCCGACGAACGGTCGGCCCGCGAGGCGCTGCTGAACGTCGCCGAGCGGGATCTGGCGGTGGCGGCGCGCGACGTGCGGCTGCGCGTCGTCTTCGACCCGGCGCGCGTCGCCCGCTACCGCCTGCTGGGCTACGAGGGTCGAGCGGCCGAGGCGGGGGACCCCGAGGCAGGGGCCGGCGCCACGCTGGGGGGGGGCGACGCGATCGGCGTGCTCTACGAGGTCAAGCTCCGCGGCCCGGCCGACGCGCCGCTCGCGCGGGTAGAGGTCCGCTATGGTCCGCCGGACGCGGGACCGGCGGAGGCGATGACCGTCGAGATCCCCGGCTCGGCCCTCGTCGAGACGCTGCAGGCCGCCAGCCCGGCCGGTCGGCTGGCGCTGGCCGCGGCGGGGCTCGCCGAGAAGCTGCGCGGCGCCTACTGGGCGCGGACGCTCGACTACCAGGCGCTGCTCGATCTGCTCGACGACCTGCCCACGGTGTGGCGCGGGCAGGCGTCGGTCGGGGCGCTGCGCCGTGCGGTGACCCAGGCCCGGGCGCTGGACCACAGGGGCGATCCCTTCGAGGCCGAGCAGCCGGTCTCGGCGATGAGCTTCGACGATCTGCCGGTGGTGCGGCGTTGACGCGTCGGGCGGCTTGACCGTTGCGGCTGCGGGCTCCGATCACGGTGGCGCTCCTGGCGGCGCTGCTGGCCCTGGGCTTCGGCCTGTGGAGTCTTCAGCGCATCTTCGGCCGCGAGCGCGCCGACGCGTTGGCCGCGATCGACGGGCGGCGCCTGCTGTTGGCCCAATACGCGACGACCTCGCTCGGCCGCGCGCTGCAGGCGCGGCTGGAGGGCGCGGCGCGCGACATCGCCGCGGCCGTGGCCGATCCCCTGGCGCCCGAGGACGGGTTGTACTTGGCGCGGGACGGCGACCAGGTGCTCCCCAGGGTGCCGAGGGCGCGACCCGGAGACACCACGCCAGCCCGCGACCTGCACCGACGGGTGGGCGCCGGCGAGGTGGTCGATCCCTCGGCCGAGGGCCCCTGGGCGGAGCGGCTGGCGCTGGCGGCGCGCTTCCTCGACGCCTTGTCGGTCGGTGACGACGCCGCCGTGGAGCAGGCCGTGCGGGCCCTGCTGGCGCATCGCGTCGCCTTCCGCGTGGCCGCCGAGCGGGATCTGCCCCTCATGATCGCGCTGCTCGAGCGCTTCGTGGCCAGCGGGCGCCCCGATCCGACGCTCCTGCGGTCGCTGTTGCACGACGGCCTGTCCGATCGCCAGGGCAACCGCCTCGCCGGGCTGCAGCGGGCGCTGCTGGCACGCCGAGAGGTGTTCACGGTGCCGGAGTTCACCTATCTCTCCGGCAGGGTGAGCGCGCTGTCCGTGGCCGCGGGGGCCCCGGTCGACGGCTTCGACGCGCGCGCTCGCTCCGCGATGGTCGGGGCGCTCGACGTCGGCCCCGTCGACGCACCCACGCTCGCGCTGGGGGGGCGCTGGTTCCTCTCCCCGTCGCCCGACGGCGCCGTCCGCGGGGTGGCCATCGATGCGGGCGCGATGCTGGCGACGCTGACCGTCGAGATGCGCGACCGTGGCCTGCTCGGACCCGAGGACGCGCTCTCGATGGCGCCCTTCGAGCGCGTCGCCGCGGACGGCGTGCCCCTGGACGTGCGTTCGCCCGCCTTCGCCGCGGCCGGCGCCCAGGCCATCGGCGCGTGGCGCGCCAAGACCGCCCTGGCCGCAGTGTGCGCCGTGCTGGCGGTGCTGTTGGCGGGCGTCGCGGTGGGCGCTCAAGCCCGCCGGCAGCGTTTCCTCGAGCTGAAGAGCGACTTCGTCTCGACGGTGAGCCACGAGCTGCGCACGCCGCTGGCCTCGATCCGGGTGATGGCCGAGACGCTGGAGCGCAGGCTGGCGGACTTGCCGCGCGCCCGCGACTACCCGACCCGCATCGTGCGCGCCGCGGACGCCCTGGGCCTGATGGTCGAGAACATCCTGTCCTTCAACCGCATCGACCGGGGCCGATGGGTGGCGCGCCGCGAGCCGGTCGCGCTCGCGGCGGCCCTCGACGCCGCCCACGAGCACGCCTGCGTCGCCGCCGGCCGACCGGTGACGTGGCGGGTCGACGGCGCGCAGGGGGTCACGCTGGACGGCGATCCGGAGCTGATCACGCTGCTCTTCCAGAACCTGGCCCGCAACGCGGCGCGCTACAACGACCGTGACCCCGTGTGCATCACGGTGGCCGTCACGCGCCGGGATCCGCTCACCGTCACGGTCCGCGACAACGGCGTGGGCATCCCCGTCGACGCGCGGCGGCAGCTCTTCACCGCGTTCTATCGCGTCCCCGGCCGCGACGCGCGCGGCAGCGGGCTGGGCCTGGCGCTCTGTCGGCGTATCCTGGCGCTGCACCAGGGCCGCATCGACCTGACGGACAGCGGCCCCGACGGCACGACCTTCACCTTGCGCTTCGGGAGATCCGCGTGAGCAGCATCCTGGTCATCGAGGACGACGAGAACCTGCGCGTGGCGCTCTGCGACAACCTCGAGGACGAGGGCCACACGGTCACCGGCGCGGGCACCATCGCCGCGGGGCGCGCCGCCTGGGAGGCGGGCGACATCGATCTGGTGGTGCTCGACCTGATGCTGCCCGACGGCGACGGCTACTCGCTCTGCCGCGCCCGCCGCGAGGCCGGTGACGCCACGCCGGTCCTGATGCTCACGGCGCGCACGCTCGAGGACGACCTGGTGCGCGGCTTCGAGGCCGGCGCGGACGACTACCTCTCCAAGCCCTACCGCCTGCGCGAGCTGATGGCGCGCGTGTCGGCCCTGCTGCGCCGCGCCGGCGCCCCACACGCCCATCCGGCGCTGACATTGGGCGGCTTCACGGCCGATCAAGAGGCGCGCGTGCTGCGTGACCCCGTGGGCGGCGAGGTGCCCCTGACGCGCACCGAATTCGACCTGCTGGTCTACCTGATGGAGCGCCCCGGCGTGGCGCTGTCGCGCGACGACATCCTCGACGCCGTCTGGGGCACGGACGTCGTGGTCGACCCGCGCACCGTGGACAACTTCGTCTCGAACCTGAAGAAGAAGCTGGGCTGGACCGAGGGCTGCGGCTGGCACCTGCGCGCGGTGCGCGGCGTGGGCTATCGCCTCGAGCGGGGGTGAAGGCCGACGGATCGTGAGCCTCCCCCGGCGCTCATCGAGGAAGCTGTTACGAAGGATCGGGCGGCGCCAGCGCCAGCCGGTAGCTCCACTCCCTGGCCGCGTGATCCTGCACGCGCACCGTGCAGTAGCCGCGCGTGGGCGCCGAGAGAGGCAGGCGCAGCGCGGCCAGGTGCAGGCCGGTCTCGGCGTCGTAGCGCAGCGAGATCCGCTCGACGTCGAGGCCCGGCAGCCAAGCCACCAGCGCGTGGTCGGCCGGTGCCGACATCGCCACCTCGATCGTCTCACCGGGCGCGGCGCGCTCCGGCAACCAGCTCAGGCTCACGGCGTCGTGGGTGGGGGCGGCGGCCCGGGCGCCCTGGGCCGCGCCCATCGCGAAGGCCAGGAACGCCTGGCCGCCTTGGACGAGGCGATCGGCGCCGCCAGCCAGAACAGCCTGTCGACGCCATGGGAAGAAGTTCGTGACT
>CALBMW010000082.1 GCA_937896275.1 uncultured Myxococcales bacterium | reverse complement strand
ATCCACGTCACGCGCGCCGAGGGCGGCAGCACCGACGGCTGTCGACACGCGCCAGGCGCCCCGAGCTCGTCCCCCGCGCTGCTCGTGGCCGCGCTGCTCGCCGGGCTCTGGCGTCGGCGAAGGCGGTGACGCGCGGCGGTCAGCGGCAGCGCGCGACGCCGATGCTCGGTGCGTCGGGGCCGCTGGCGTAGTTCCACGCCACGAGCCCCTCGCCGAGGTCGATCGTCAGGGGCGGCCAGATCGCGTCGCAGCACATGCACCCCGATCCCACCATCGCGACGTCGAGGGGCGCCGGCTCGCCCCGCGGCCACCACCACAGCCGGCCCATCGCGCCCGGGCTGCAGAAGGCGTCGACTTCGTCGTAGCTGGCCCACGCGAGCGCGCCGTCTTCGGCCCGCGGCGCCGCGACGAAGGCCGCCCGGTGCAGCACCTCGGCCTCCCCCTCTGCCCCCAACCGCACGGCGCTCATCCCCTCGGCGTCGCGGCAGGCGGCGAGCGCCACCGGCCCGTCCGCGTCGATCGCCTCGCAGCCCTCGACGTCCGACACCCGGTGACCCTGGCGCTCGCCCACCCGCGCCATCCAGACCGCGCCCTCGTCCAGCCACCACACGTGGCCGTGCGTCACCACCACGCCCGCGCCCCCACGCGCCTGACCGACGACCCGCACGTCGTCGGGGCCGTTGACCCACACCTCGGGCGGGTCACCTCCAATCCAGGCGACGATCCCGTCGCTGACCGCCACGCTGTAGCCCGGCCCCAGGCTGATCGCCTCGGAGCGGCCGCCGCGGTAGGCGTGGATGAGGCTGCCGTCGAGCCAGGCGGCGGTCCCCGGCTCCACCTGGTGCATCGGCCGCCCGTAGCCGCCCTCGAAGCCAGGCCAGCGGGCCACCAGGTCGCCCAGCGGCACGTCACCGCCCGCGTCGCGGTAGATGAGCCGTTGGCGCCCCGCGCCGTCGGGCCGCAGCAGCAGCCGCGCCGGTCCTCGCGCGTCGACGATGCGGTCCCGCGGGCCGCCCGCAAGCGCGTCACTCCCGTCGTCGATGCGCACCGCCCGCAGCGTGCCGTCGGCGGCGAGGCGATGGGCGTAGACGGCCGCGCCGCCGACGACGGGCTCGGCCCATTCGCGCTCATCGGTGGCGAAGGTCTCGACGCGCACGACGCAGCGCCCGCCCACGCCCGTGTCGCGAGGGCGCCCCGCGTCGACCGCCGACGCACCGTCCGGCGATCCCTCCACGTCGCGCAGCGCACCGCCGTCCCGCGAGACGTCGTCGATCGCGCGGTCGTTGATCGCGCGGTCGTCGACCGCCCCAGCTTCGATGGCCCCGCCGTCCGCTTCGACCTCGTCGCGCGCCCGCGGATCCTCGATGCAGCCCGCCGCCACGACGCACGCCGCGATCCAGCACCAAGACACTCTCATCGCCCCGCTCCTCGGCCGTCGCCGCGATCCTGACACGCCGCCCTGGCGCGACGCATCACCCCGCTGGCGCGCTCGGTCAACTGACCCCCCACCGCGGCGCGATGGGTCACCCCTTTGGCGCCGCCCGCCAATGCCAGCCCGCCCGGCGGCCACTAAAGTCCGCCCCATTCGAGCGCCCCCGAGCGCTCCGCCTTCGGAAGAATCACTCAGCCAGGGGGAAACCATGCGCCTCTTCACCTTCACGCGATCCGCGCTCGCGCTCCTCGCCGCCGCTGGTCTCGGCGCCTGCGCCGACGACGGCGCCACCGAGCCCGTCGAGACACCGTTCGACAACCTGCTCGTCGAGGCCGGCAAGGCCGATCAGGTCCAGAACGCTCACATCCTGGACGACATCGACCTCGACAGCGTGATCGACGGCAAGTTCGATCCGCGCGTGCGGGTCTGACGTCGCGCTCCAGATCGACGGCCGCCTGCAAGCCGTCGGCACCGCTGACGAGCCGGTCGTGTTCACCGCGCTGGTGGAGGGCTGGAAGGGCCTGCAGCTCAACGGTGGCGACAACACGCTCTCGCACGTCTTCGTCGAGAAGGCGGCCGTCGGCGTCGACGTGCGCGGCAGCAACAACACCTTCGAGCACCTGACCGTCGATCACGGCGCCACCGCGCTGCGCCTGGGTGAGGGTAGCGTGGGCAACAAGCTCGAGGGTGCCCGCTTCGAGGCGGTCGGGGACGGCATCGTGCAGCTCGCGGGCGCCACGCTGGCCGCCCGCGACGTCGTGATCGTCGGCCTGGGCGACTCGGGCGTCGGCCTCAGCGCAGTGCGCACCGCCGAGAGCGCGCTGCACGGATCGCTCGTGACGGGCTTCGGCGTCGGCCTTCAGTTCGACGACGCCGAGTATGCCTTCACCGACACCACGGTCGCCCACAACGGCAAGGGCGTCCTGGTGACCGGCCCTCAGGGCGGCGTCCACCCCGCCTTCACCTGCCCGACCATGCCCCAGGCGACCGCGCCCAGCCGCCCTCGCCCGACCGTGCCCACGACCTGGCCCCGCGACCCCGCCTTCGTGCGCTGCGACATCGTCGACAACACCGATCAGGGCGTGCACGTCACCGCGCCCCAGCTGGTCGTCATCGAGCAGACCAACATCATCGGCAACGGCCGCGGCGTCGTGGTCGAGGCCGACTCGCTGCACGCCGACTCGCGCATCAACGCCAGCAACATCGTCGGCAACGGCGACACCTGGCAGATCGACGCCTGGCACATCAACGGCGTGCTCGACATCTCGGGCAACTTCTGGGACCGCATCAGCGACCCCCTGCTGTCGAGCTCGTGGCAGGTGGAACACGGCACGCACCACAGCTGCGCCCAGGTGCGGACCAACATGGGCGGCTGCAGCTGGACCGGCACCGTCTACAACTGCGGCGCATACACGTGCGGCCGGGTCGGCAACACGAACAGCTGGAACTGCACCGCCCCCGACGCCCAGGCCCACTGGACCGGCAACGTGGAGTTCACGGGCTTCTCGCCCGAGCGCCTGGCCGCGGGCCCCGTGCTCGAGGACCTGAGCGCCGACGTGAGCGCGGCGCGCGCCGCCCTCGGCTATGACGCCAAGGAGGTGGAGGCCCCCGCCCCCTCGGTGGACGGCACGCTGGTCATCAATGAGATCGACTACGATCAGCCGGGCCGCGACGACGCCGAGTTCGTCGAGCTCTACAACCCCGGCGACACGGCGGTCGACCTCGCGAAGTTCACGCTCGAGCTGGTCAACGGCTCCAACAACCAGCCCTACGACCGCGTCCGCCTGGCCAACACCGCCGACGATCAGGCCAACACCCTGCTCGCCCCGGGCGGCTTCCTGATCGTGGGCAGCGAGAAGGTGCTGCGCGATCTGCCCGCCGGCGTGCGCCGCGTGGCCCTGACGACCGCCATCCAGAACGGCAGCCCGGATGGCGTGCGGGTGGTCGGCGCCGACGGCGAGCTGGTCGACGGTCTGGCCTACGAGGGCTGGATGTCCGGCGTGGGCGAGGGCGACAGCCCTGTCGCGCGCGAATCGAACAGCGGCCTCAACGAGTCGCTCGGCCGCTGCAAGGACGGCGCGGACAGCGACGACAACGCCAAGGATTTCACGG
>CALBMW010000081.1 GCA_937896275.1 uncultured Myxococcales bacterium | reverse complement strand
CGCCTCCGCGTCCGCCGATGGCTGGGCCGTGCTCGCCGGCGACGGACACCTGCAGCTCTCGGTGCCCGCGCTCATGTATCAGATCGGCCTCGACACGGCGGTGCTCGGTGGCGGCGAGCGGCGACAGGTGGGCCTGCTGCTGACGGGCCTGCCCCTGCTCGCCGTGGGCACCAACGGCCAGGTCGCGTGGAGCCAGGTCAACCCGGTGGTGGACATCACCGACTGGTACCGCGAGGTGGTCCACGCGGCCGACGGGCGCCTCACCGAGGCCTTCTTCCAGGGACAGTGGCGCGCCCTCGAAGCCACCGACGAGCTCTTCGACGTAGCGGACGTGCCGGCCCTTGGCAGCGTCGGTCGCACCGTCGCGCTCACCCGCTACACCACCTTCGACGGCCGCTGGATCGTGCAGGTCGAGGGCCGCCCGGCGACCGAAGGCGAGGCGGGCGTCACCACGCTCGGCGGCCTCATCGTGCCCGGCGACGTGGACGGCGACGGCGAGATCGTGGCCATCAGCTTCGACCACGCCGGCTTCGACGCGCGCGGCTGGATCGACGCGGTCGACCGCATGGGCGCCGCGCCCGACGTCGAGGCCTTCCGGCAAGCGGCGCGGGGCCTGGTCGGGGGCGGGCTCTTCAGCGCGGCCGCCGACGGGCACGGCGACATCGCCTTCACCAGCTACCAGGCCATCCCCTGCCGGGCCTGGCTGCCCCGCGATGCCTCGGGCCGGTGGTTGCCCGGCGCCGATCCGACCGAGCTGCTGGACGGCACGCTGTATGGCGGCTTCCGCCTGCCCGTCGCCGACGGTCGCGTCGACGAAAGTCTCGCAGAATCAGACCCTTATGCGTGCGCCGTCCCCTTCGACGCCATGCCCCAGGCGGTCAGCCCGGCGCGCGGCTTCGTCGTCACCGCCAACAACGATCCCGCGGCGCTGACCCTCGACGGGGTGCTCGACGACGCCGATTGGTACCTGGGCGGCCCGTGGTTCCCCACCCGCGCCGACACCATCGCGCGCGGCCTCGCGCGGGCCATCGCCGCGGGCGAGGCGGACGCGGACGCGATGGCCGCCCTGCAGGGCGATCACACGTCGCGCCTCGGCGAGCTTTTCGCGCCGCCGCTCGTCACAGCCCTTCGCGCTCGACCCGACGCGGAGGACCTGAGCGATCTGGCCGACCGGCTCGAGGGCTGGGGCGCGCGCGGCTTCCAAGCCGCCTCGGGTGTCGAGACCGTCTACGCGCCGGCCCCCGACGCGGGCACACGCGCCGATGCGGTGGCCACGATGATCTTCAATGCCTGGCTGCCGCGCTTCATCCGCGCCGTGTTCGACGACGAGCGCCTGCCAGGCTGGCGCTTCAGCGCGAGCCGCCATCAGACCCACGCCTTGCGCCGCTTCATCGACGGGCGCGGCCCCGACAACCCCGCGGGGCTCGCCTCCTGGTCGCCCGCCACGCAGGAGTCGGTCTTCTTCGACCGCCTCGGCACACCCGAGGTCGAGACCAGCGACGAGGTGATGGTGCAGGCGCTGCGCGACGCCCTCGAGTTTCTGCGCGCCGAGCCCTCCGGCCCCGGCGAAGGCGGCTTCGGCACCGACGACGTCGAGCAATGGCTCTGGGGCATGCGCCACCAGACCGAGTTCAACTCGCTGCTGGCGGGCTACCTGAGCGACGACCCGACCTTCGCGGCGCTGCTGCGGCGCTTCTCGATCACGACGGGCACGCTGTCGCTGCTGCCCGGCCTGGCGCGCGACGATCCGCGGCGGGCGCTGACGTGGTTTCCCCGCCCCGGCGACCAGTGGAACGTCGACGCGGGCGACCCCGGCTTCAGCGGCACGCGCTTTCGCCACGGCAACGGTCCGGTGATGCGCATGGTCATCGCCCTGAAGGACGGTCAGGTGCGCGGCCGCAACGTCATCCCGGGCGGGCAGTCGGCGCTGACCGACTCGCCCCACTTCTCGGATCAGGCGCGGCTGTGGCTGGCCAACGAGACGCTGCCCATGCGCTACACGCTCGACGAGGTCATCGCCGGCGCGACGGGTCGCGAGAGCTTCGAGCCCGCGCCATGAGTGGTCACGCGGCGAGCTTCGAGGTCGTCACGTTGCCCGGGCTCGGCCGCGGCGCCCAGGCGGTGCGAGCCTTCGGGCCCGGCGATCTGATCATGCGCGAGTCGGCCTTCGCGCTCACCATGGACGGCCCGGCGCTCCGCTTGCGCTGCCTGGGCTGCCTCCGGCCTCTGCCTGCCGAGGGCGTGTGCTGCCCAGCGGACGCCGTGGACGCGCTGCTCACCGAGGCAGACCCCGACATCGTGCGGGTGGCGCTCGATCAGCGCCTCGGCCAACGTCTGGTGCGCATGGGGCTACGCCTGCTCGCGCGCCGGCTGACCCCGCGCGCCCCCCGAGCTGACGCCCCGACCGCGAGCGCGCAGGACGCCTTCGACCTGCTCGCGCCGGTGGAGCGGCACCCCGACGAGGTCGTGGCCCGCCTCGAGGCGGCCGGACGACAGCTCGGGATCTGGCTGCGTCGCATCGACAGCACGCCCGAGGACTTCGTCCTTGCCTGCGCCCGCGTGGACGCCAACGCCTTCGCGCTGGGCGGTGAGCTGGATCCGGGCGAGCGGCTGGGCATGGCCGTCGTCCCGCGGGCGGCGCTGTTCAACCACGCCTGCACCCCCAACTGCGGGGTGGCCAACGACGGGCCGGTCTTCACCGTGCGCGCGATGCGCCCCATCGAGCCCGGCGAGGCGCTCACCGTGGCCTACGTCGGCCTCTACGAGACGCGCGCCGTTCGACGCGCCGAGCTGCGCGACGACCACCTCTTCGAGTGCCTCTGCGGTCGTTGCACGGGGGCCGTCACGAACGATGACGAGGCGCGCGCGGTGGCCCTCGACGGCGTGCTCGGGGCCCACCGCTGCGGGGCCTGCGACGGGGGCGCGCACCCGGCCACGCCCGAGGGTTGGGGTCCGTGCGTCGCCTGCGGCGCGGCGCTGGACGGGGTGGTGGCGAGCGCGCGCGAAGAGGCGCTGCGGCAGCGACTGGCCGAGGCCGATCTGCCGCCCGACCGTTCCGCGCGCCGGGCGTTGCTGCTGACGCTGCTGTCCGAGGCCGAGCAGATGCTCCCCGCGCCCCACCCGCTCGTCTTCCGCCTGCGCTGGACGCTGGCCCGAACGCTGGGTGAGCTGGGCGAGCACCGCGAGCGCCTGGCGCTGACGCGCCGCCTGTGGACGCACGCAACGCGCGCGCTCCCCGCGCACAGCCTCGAGATGGCGCAGGTGCACCACGCCGTCGCCGACGCCGCGGCCCGCCTGATGACCTCTCCCAGGCTGGCGAGCCAGGAGCGCCACGCCGTGCAGACAGAGGTGCGCGCCGCGCTCGCCGACTGGCGGCACGCGCTGGCGACGGTCTGCGGGCTCGAACACCCGGCGACCCAGGCGGCCTACGGCCCGCGGGGGCCTGGCTGAGACGAATCGCCGGGGTCGAGGCTGGCCATGGCGTGGAAGGCGGCGGTGGCCAGCGGCGTCGCTGCTCGGCTGGCTATATGTCAAGTAGCGAGTCTTGACCCCCTCCCGTTGAGGGTCTGGACCGAGGGGAGCGCTCCTTGGCCAGGGAGGCGCTCAGGGCTCGAGCGCGTCGGCCGACCCCCCGTAGATCCCGTCGAAGAGGGCCGAGTAGGTCACCTCGACGTGCTTTCGGCGCACCTTCATGGTGGGCGTCAGCTCACCGCCCTCCTGGCTGAAGTCGCGGTCCAAGATCGCGAAACGCTTCACCTTCTCGACCTGCGCCAGGCCCTTGTTTCCGGCCCTGACGGCGGCTCGCATGCGCTCGCGGAAGGCGGGCAGCGCCGTCACGGGCGCCATCGCCACCGAGAGCGCCGGCGTGCGCCCCGCCGGGTTGTCCATCAGCTCCGCCGTGCGCGCCGCGAGCGCCTCGGCCGTCACCACACCGAGGTCGCGCCCGAACTCCAGGGTCTCGATGGGGCTCGGCACCACCAGCGCGGCGATGTAGGGGCGCCGGTCCCCGTGCGCGTGCACATGGCTGATGAGCGGATCGGCCGCCTTGATCGCCTGCTCGATGTTGGCCGGCGTCACGTTCTTGCCGCCCGCCGTGAT
>CALBMW010000080.1 GCA_937896275.1 uncultured Myxococcales bacterium | reverse complement strand
CTCGGACGCCGAGATCCGCGTCGAGGGGGACACCCTGTTGCTGATCGCCGGGCCCGGCGATCCGCCACCTCGGGGTGAGGTGCGCGTCCGTGACCCGCGCGGCCAGGAGCGCGCGGTCCATTGGCAGCCCACCGGGCCGGGCCGGGCGCGCGCGGCCCTCCCTCCGGGGCCGGTCGAGGTGCTCGAGGTGTCGAGCCCGAGCACCCGCGGCGCGGTCGTCGCCCGGATCACGCGCCCGCCCCCGGCGGAGCTGCGCGCCACCGGCATCGACCACGCCGCCCTGGCCCTGCAGGCCGCCCTCACCGGGGGCGTCGTGCTCGCGCGCCCCGACGAGGTCGCCCCGCTCCGCGCCGCCCGCCGCCGTCGCGGAGGCCGATCGCCGATCCCCGCGGTGTTGTCGCTGGCCCTCGCGCTCGTCGCCGCCGATACGCGGCGCTGGGCATTTCCAGGCCGGTCCGAGTGACGCGCTCGAAAACGCGCCCCGGCTCCTGCTAGATAGAGGGGCACTCCAGAGAGAACGAGGCACCGCCCGCCATGGCCCCCGACCGACCCATGCTCGATCATCTCGCCGAGACCTTCCCCGACAGCCCCGCCGCCGTTCGGCTCAAGGCAGCGCTGCTCTTCGCCGGCGTGCGCTACGACCCTTGCCTGCCCGCGGCCGCCGGCTGGGCCTTCCCCAACTACATGCCCTATATGCTCCCCCCGGGGGCGCCGGCCTTCGAGGGCAAGCGGCAGGTCGCGCTTCCCTATCTTCTGCGGCTCGCGGGCGACACGCAGGTCCGCCTGCGCATCAAGCCCGACAGCCCCTTCTCGGTGCGGCCCGACGCGGGCCCGCTCGGCTACGCCGTGTACGAGGGCGATCGCCGCGTGACCACGACGACCTTCGAGGCGCGTCTCCCCTGGACCGACAGGCTCACCGCGGACGGCACGCCGATGCGCGCGACCGGCCTCAGCCAGCATGGCGACATGCTGGTGCTCAACGTCGCCCCGGGCTGCGAGTACTTCGTGGTGCCGGGCGACCCGGGCGGCCGCACGCGCAACCTCAGCTGCACGTTCTGCCTATACGGCCTGCCCGATCAGCGGCTGGAGACGCTCGGTCAGGAGCTCTACGTCATCGACGTGCCGCGTCCGACCCTCGACCGGGTGATCGAGGCCTGCCAGCACCCCGGCACCGAGGCGCGCCAGCTCTACATGGTGGGGGGCTCGATGCTCGACATGGCCGACGAGGGCGAGCGGTACTGTCGCATCGCCGAGCGCCTCGCCGAGGCCGGCCTGACCGAGCGCTACTACGTCGCGTGCGGGAGTGGCGCCATCCAACGCGAGCACATGCTGCGCATGAAGGCGCTCGGGGTGCGCGGTGCCTGCTTCAACCTCGAGATCTGGGACCCGGCACAGTTCGAGCGGGTCTGCCCCGGCAAGGCGTCGATCGTGGGGCGCGAGCGGTGGCTGCGGTCCCTCGAGGAGGCCGTCGAGGTCTTCGGGCCCGACAACGTGATGACGGCCTTCGTGGGCGGCGCCGAGCTCGAGGGCGAGGGCGCCTTCGACGATCCGGCGCGCGCGCTCGAGAGCAACCTCGAGGCGGGTGAGTACCTGATCCCCCGAGGCATCCAGCCCATCTACTCGCTGCACTGGAAGGTGACGGGCAAGAACCGCGGCGAGGAGCCCTTCTACTCGCTCGACATGTTCCTCAGGCTCAACGAGGGGCTCGCGGCCCTGCGCCGGCGCGAGGGTCGGCCGATCAACCCGGCGTTCTTCTCACGCCGGAGCGCGTATATGCAGCTCGAACCGGACTACGACGAGGCCGTGCACGACAGAGGTTGAACCTTCTGTTTGTTGTATCTTTCGTGGCCAGCTAGAATCGGGCCGTCCACCGCACGCCGCGGTGGCCGTGGCCTAACGGGCTCGACTGGAGTTGTCATGACGCGGGTCCTCACCACGGGGCAAGTTGCACGCATCTTCAGCGTGAACATCAATACCGTCATCAAGTGGTTCGACGAGGGCAAGCTGGACGGCTTCCGCCTGCCCCGGTCCAATGAACGTCGCATCTACCGCGACAGCGTCCTCTCGTTCATGGAGGCCCACGACATCTCGCCGGAGCTGCTGAAGGCCTTCGACGAGGAGCGCAGCGCGAAGCGCGGCCGAAAGCCCGGTCCCCGGGTCAAGGAGCCCACCGGCGCCGAGCTGCGCACCTTCGAGCGCAAGCCGGTCGATCTCACCGCCCGCCTCGAAGCGCAGGAGTCGGGGCTGTCGGCCGAGGTCAGCGTCCGCAACCTGAGCATGGGCGGCGTCTTTCTGACCAACTTCGAGGCCGATCAGAAGATCATCCCCACCGAGTTCCGCCTCGTCATGGACACCGACCGCGGCCCGCTCGACGGCATCTGCCAGCTCGTGCACGTGCGCCGCCTCGAGGACCACTCCATGTCCTTCGGGTGCCGCTTCACGCACGTCGATCCCGGCACCCTGCAGTCCTACCTCGCCACCGTCTGATCGCGCGCGGCGCTCGCCAGGCGGCGCCCGGGTCTGCTAAACCGCCGAAGAACTTTCGACGGGAGGCGCCCATGAGCGCTCGCATCCTCGACGGCAAGGCCATCGCGAAGCAGGTGGAGTCGGAGTTGGCGCAGCGCATCGGTGCGCTGTCGGCCCGCGGGGTCACCCCCGGCCTCGCCGTGGTGTTGGCCGGAGACGATCCGGCCAGCGCGATCTACGTGAAGCACAAAGAGCGCGCCGCCCTGCGTCTGGGCTTGCACGCCCGCACGGTGACGCTGCCGGCCCAGGTCGAACCGTCCACGGTGGCGGCCGAGATCGACGCGCTCAACGCCGACGACGCCATCCACGGCATCCTCGTGCAGCTCCCGCTGCCGGCCGGCATCGGCCCCGAGGAGACCCGCGCCCTGCTCCAACGCGTCGATCCGGACAAGGACGTCGACGGCTTCCACCCGGTGAACCTGGGTCGGCTGGTGGCGGGCGAGCCGGGCTTCGTCGCCTGCACGCCCTCGGGCTGCATGCGCCTCATCGCCGAGTCCGGCGTCGATCCGGCCGGTCGGCACGCGGTGGTCATCGGGCGCAGCGTCATCGTCGGCAAGCCCATGGCGCTGCTCCTGCTGGCGGCCGACGCCACCGTCACCATCTGTCACTCCCGCACGCCCGACCTGCCGGCGCAGGTGCGGGCGGCCGACATCGTCGTCGCGGCGGTCGGGCGCGCGCGCATGGTGCAGGCGAGCTGGATCAAGCCGGGCGCCGTCGTCATCGACGTGGGCATGAACCGCGACGCCGACGGTCGCCTGTGCGGGGACGTCGACACCCGCGCGGTCGCCGAGGTGGCGGGCGCCGTGACGCCCGTGCCGGGAGGGGTGGGGCCGATGACGATCGCCGGCCTCATGCAGAACGTGGTCTGGGCGGCGGAGCGGCGCGCGGGGATCGTTCCCAACGCGGCCACCGTGGAGTAACCTCCGGCCGCGCGACCCCCACCGAACGAGGACCGCCATGAGCCTGCGACGCACCCCACTGTATGCGCGCCACGCCGCCCACGGCGCGCGCTTCGTCGATTTCGGCGGTTGGGAGATGCCGGTCCACTACCAGGCGGGCATCCAGGCCGAGCACGACGCGGTCCGCGGCCGGCTCGGCCTGTTCGACGTCAGCCACATGGGTGAGATCGACATCCGCGGGGAGGACGCCGTGGCGGCGGTCGACCGGCTCATCACCAACGATCTCGAGGCGGCCTCGGACGGGCAGGCCGTCTACACGGCGCTCTGCAACCCCGCGGGCGGCATCATCGACGACCTGCTCGTCTATCGCCTGGCCCGCGACCACGTCTTCATCTGCTGCAACGCGTCGAACCGCGAGAAGGACTTCGCCTGGATCGAGGCCCACCTCGAGGGCGCCGTGGCCACGGATCGCGGCGATGACTACGCCATGCTGGCCCTGCAGGGCCGCCGCGCGCTGGCCGTGCTGCAGCCGTTGACCGACCTCGATCTGGCCGGGCTGGGGCGCTTTCGCTGCGCGATGGCCGACGTGGCGGGCGTCCCGACGCTGGTCAGTCGCACGGGCTACACCGGCGAGGATGGCTTCGAGCTCTACGTGCCGGCCGAAGGCGCAG